>NZ_JAMFKZ010000032.1:0-24001 GCF_023488045.1 Acinetobacter sp. ANC5681 | reverse complement strand
TCTGTTTCTTGCTCATGGTAAACTCCTAATGAGTATGTATAGTTTACCAAGTTAAACCCTCCTGTTTTTTAAGCACACATCAAAGTTGTGGTAAATGATGATTTTATATGCTCTGATTCAAAGGATAGAGCATATGTTTAAAAAATCCTTTCCATTACTTGAAATTGATATCAGTACGATTGTTGCTTTTAGCGAATAGTTCAAAGCGTTTATCAAGCAGGTCATCGGCAATGGTGATAAGTTGAATTGAATCCTTTTCGTATCTATCGCGAAATAGACTTAAATCAATATTGAAGTTAATTTCTGCATTTGGTTTAGCTTAAACAAGAATATTGACGTAACATTGGTCTGTCATTGTTCTTTGAATCCGACTTTGAATACATAAAATTTTATCTAAACCAATGTGATGAATGTGGTAGACAAATTTTTGATGTAATCGTTTCGCTGCTTGCTGTAGTAGTTTTATGTCACAGCCTAGGACATTAATCTCACAGTAAATTTTAAAACTAATTCGTGAGACTAGTACTGAATTGTACTGTCTGAATAGCCGACCAAGATGACGAGTGCTTTCTTGGCTTAGTAACCAGTGTCTTTCTTTTTTCTGCTCTAATTTAACCCGATTGCATCCTATATAAAACGTAGATGTCTTATTACTTAATATGATCATCACTGATCAGAGAACTTTCTTGAGTTTGATAAATTCAGTTTGATTTAAGCTAATTCAGTTAACTTAAAAATACGCTAAAGCCGTACAAGTATAGTTACACATTTCGCCACATTTCCAGATGTGGCTTTTTTTAATCTGGTTAACTTTAATTATCCAATACTGTAAATATTCTGTTCCGTTTACGATGGTTTGTTTAAGTCAAAAAATTTTGATCTCTGAGTAGCCTAAGCAAGGTTACATCTTAAAAAGACTGCTCTCGTATAAAACGAATTATATAAAATTGTAGATCAATCACTTATGTTTTAAGGGAGATTAAATTTCTCCCTTATTTAGATCATTTTCTTATACTACTTCATCTTAAAAAATCACAAATTTTTCATCTACAACATCTTAATATCATCCAAATATTTAAATTCTGATAACAGATGATTGATAGTCATCTATTGCATGAATTTTGAGTTTAATTCTAAAAAGTAAGGATGATTTTGTGATTCAGACAGCTCAATATCTCGATGGTGATATATCTAGAATTATTGAAATGGCTTGGGAAGACAGAACCCCATTTGAAGCGATCTCTCGTGAATATGGTTTGAATGAATCAGCTGTAATCCGACTTATGCGGCTTCATTTACAAACCAATAGCTTTAAGCTTTGGCGGAAGAGAGTAAGTGGACGTAAGACAAAACATTTGCAGTTGCGTTCGCCTGAAGTGTCTCGTGGTTACTGCTCACGCCAATACAAGCATCATTGAATAAGATCAGTGACAAATTAGAAGTTTCCGTTCATAACTAATTCTACAGTATAGATTTTATTTATATAGATCAATTGCATATCACTAAGGTAAAGTAATGTCTAATTTATCAATTGCTTATATTTTTCAACAACAGCAGCTTTTAGTGGATCAAGATTTCCAACTTCCTCAAGTCGAAAGATTGCATAACGATCTGGCGTTATCAAGTGATCATAAAGTGATTGCTCGAGATTTATCTGAAAATGAAACCATTCCTGAAGGATTCGATTTTGTACCGATTCGTCAATTAGTACAGTTTTGGAATAAGACGCAATTTGAGCAAGCAAGTCGAGCTGTACAATTACTTGAATGGCGACGTAATCATCAGTTTTGTGGTCGATGTGGAACTAAAACCACCCAGAGCATTGAGCAGTTTGCGATGGTTTGTTCAAGTTGTGGCTATACACAATATCCAAAAGTGAATCCATGTGTCATTACGATTATTACACGTGGGGATAATGAAATTCTCCTCGCAAAAAATGCACGAAATAAAACGAAAATGTATAGTTTGATCGCGGGTTTTGTTGAGGTAGGGGAAACATTAGAAGATGCCGTTCGACGTGAGACACTTGAGGAAGTAGGCCTACATATTAAAAATATAGAATATTTGGCAAGTCAGCCTTGGCCATTTCCAAGTAATTTGATGGTTGCATTTAAAGCAGATTATCACGCGGGTGAAATTGAATTACAGCAAGATGAGCTTAGTGATGCTCAATTTTTTAAATTTGATCAACTTCCAGAAATCCCATTTAAAGGCAGTATTGCCTATGCCATGATCATGCATATCATTCATGGTACAGCAGTCGCCGATGATACGAGTGAATGGTTGTAATATTTATTGATTCACTTATTAGCATTATTCGGGCGGATTTAGCCAATTTTATAATTCAGATATCCGAGTATTTTATGCTGAATTTTGCATAAAATACTTTCAGATTAAACATGAAAATAATTATAGTTTTATTTACTCATGAATTTATAATGAATGAAATTGAGAATGATTGATTTTATTTAGTGTTAAATGATATTTATTTTTAGTTTTTTGATATTTAAACTATTTTTTAAATTAATTTAAATTTAAGATCGCTTTTATAATGTAATAGTATGTTTTTATATATTTTTGAAATATGAATTTTAATGTCGGGGTGGTATGACAATTTTATATACTCCATAAATCTTTTAAATTAATTAGGTGGTTTATGTCGCACTTCAAGTTTTACTCTGCCCAGCTATAACATTCGAGCAACCGAAAATTTTTTTCAAGATTTATTTGGAATGCCATAATACAGGTTTGATTGATACCAGAACAGTGATACTGTTTTGTAAAATGTTCTGTGTATTAATGCCGAAGTCTAAATAGGATAATCAGTATGCAACTTAATCAATGGCCATTATTTCATCAACAAGCTTTTGTTGCTGGACAATGGTGTGATGCCGATAATCAACAAACTTCTGATATTTATAATCCTGCAACACAAGAAGTGATTGGTACTGTACCGAATATGGGCAAGGCAGAAGCCGAACGCGCAATTCAAGCAGCAGTTGCAGGTTGGGCAGCATGGAAAAATAAAACAGCCAAAGATCGTTCAACGATTTTAAAAAAATGGTTCGATTTGATGGTTGAAAATGCAGATCAACTTGCATTTATTTTGACGAGCGAACAAGGAAAACCTTTAGCAGAAGCGAGAGGTGAAATTTTATATGCTGCTAGCTTTGTTGAATGGTTTGCTGAAGAAGCAAAACGCGTTTATGGTGATATTGTTCCAAGTCCTTATCCAGATGCACGGATTATCGTGAGCAAGCAACCGATTGGGGTTGTTGCAGCAATCACGCCGTGGAATTTCCCTGCGGCAATGATTACCCGTAAAGTTGCACCTGCTTTGGCTGCGGGTTGTCCTTGTATTGTTAAACCAGCGCCAGAAACCCCATTTACGGCATTGGCTTTGGTCGATTTAGCGATTCAAGCAGGCGTACCTGCTGAGATTTTCACTGTCATTACAGGTGATGCGGTCACGATTGGGGATGCAATCTTTGAAAGTGATGATGTGCGTAAATTTACTTTTACAGGTTCAACACCCGTTGGAAAATTACTATATCAACGTTCAGCGCAAACGCTGAAAAAAGTTTCATTAGAATTGGGCGGTAATGCGCCTTTTATCGTCTTTGATGACGCAGATTTGGATGCTGCAATCGAAGGGGCATTAATTGCTAAATATCGCAATGCAGGACAAACCTGTGTTTGTGTGAATCGCTTTCTTGTTCAAGAAGGAATTTACGAAAAATTCATTGCTGCATTAAGTGAAAAGGTCAATGCTTTTGCAATCGGCAATGGTTTGGATGTTGGGAGTGAAATTGGTCCATTAATTAATGCCAATGCAGTGAAAAAGGTTGAAGCTCATGTTGCGGATGCCTTAGCTAAAGCAGGTCGTTTGGTCGCTGGTGGTAAACGTCATAGTGCGGGTGAGTTATTCTATGAACCTACCATTATTGCTGATGTCACCGCTGAGATGGATGTGGCGACTCAAGAAACATTTGGTCCATTGGCTGCTGTATTCAAGTTTGAAACTGAACAACAAGCCATTGAAATGGCAAATGCGACGGAATTTGGCTTAGCGGCCTATTGTTATACCAAAGATTTAGGACGCGCTTGGCGGATGAGTGAGCAGCTTGAATACGGTATGGTTGGAATCAATAAAGGCTTAATTTCCAATGAAGTCGCACCATTTGGTGGAATCAAACATTCGGGCTTAGGTCGTGAAGGTTCAAAATATGGGATCGAAGATTATCTTGAAATCAAATACACCTTATTTGGAGGATTGAATGCATGAGTAATGAAAAATTTGAAAAAGGCTTAGCCATTCGTAAACAAGTGTTAGGTGAAGCTTATGTCAATAATTCGATCAACAATACTGATGATTTTAACTTACCTTTACAAGAGTTAGTTACAGAGTATTGCTGGGGGGCAGTTTGGGGGCGAGAGGAACTGAGCAAGCCTGAACGAAGCTTAATCAATCTTGCCATGATTTCTGCGCTGAATCGTCCACATGAGTTGAAGCTGCATGTCAAAGGTGCTTTGCGTAATGGTGTACCTAAAGAAAAAATTCGTGAGGTGCTGCTACAAGTCGCAATTTATTGTGGTGTACCGGCAGCCGTAGATAGTTTCCAAATTGCTAAAGAAGCGATTCAGGAATATGAACAAGAAAATAACTAATTGAACGATTGAGCAAACATTACCCAGCTTATTGGTAATGTTTGCTTAAGTGATTTCATTTTGGCACTTCGCTCTTAAAGTGACATACCAATTGTTACGATTGTTTCGGTCAGGATGAATATAATTTAAACAGAGTATTTATTTTCTAAATAACCAATCAACTTTTATATACTGAGATATATGCAGCTTTATGTGTCTATTGGTGTAAATTATGCACTTCGTTTAAGGTGATTTTAATTCCATCTTGAGCAAAGAAAATTTGATATTTGATAGATCATCGAAAGAGTAAGGTATGCCCGCAAATCCTAGTAAAACCCAAAAACCTTTATATATTCCCTATGCTGGGAACGCTCTTTTAGAACTTCCACTCTTGAATAAAGGTTCAGCTTTTTCAACAGAAGAGCGTGAGCAGTTTAACTTGCATGGACTGATACCTAACAATATCGAAAACATTGAAGAACAAACGCAACGCTCTTATCAGCAGTACTTGTCATTTGACAATAACTTGAATAAGCATATTTATTTAAGAAATATTCAAGACACAAATGAAACTCTTTTTTATAATTTATTGAGTCAGCATTTAGATGAAATGCTACCCATTATTTATACACCAACCGTCGGCGAGGCTTGCCAGCGTTTTTCTGATATTTATCGTCGTCATCGTGGGATTTTCATCTCATATGCTGAACGTCAATACATCGATCAAATTATTCATAATGTAAATAAGAAAAATGTCAAAGTGATTGTCATTACCGATGGTGAGCGCATCCTTGGTTTAGGTGATCAGGGTATTGGCGGTATGGGAATTCCAATTGGAAAATTATCTCTATATACCGCATGTGGAGGTATTAGTCCCGCTTATACGTTACCGATTACGATAGATGTCGGTACAAATAATCAAGAATTACTCAACGATCCAATTTACATGGGATTGAAGCAACCTCGAATCAGAGGGGAGCAATATTACCAATTTGTCGAACAGATTATTTCTGCTGTGCGTGAACGTTGGCCGAATGTGTTGATACAGTTTGAAGATTTTGCCCAAATTAATGCAATGCCATTGTTGACTCAGTATCGAGATAAAATTTGCTGCTTTAATGATGATATTCAAGGAACTGCAGCAGTTACAGTTGCTAGTTTAATTGCTGCATCTAGAGCACTTGGTAAACAACTCAAAGATCAAACCATTACTTTTGTTGGTGCTGGTTCAGCAGGATGTGGTATTGCTGAGCATATCGTTAGACAAATGATGGATGAAGGTTTGAGCGATCATGAAGCCCGTTCACGTATTTTCATGGTTGATCGCTTCGGTTTAATGACTGATCAACAGCCCAATTTACTCGACTTTCAACAAAAACTCGCAACACCTGTGAATACAATTTCAGAATGGGAATATTCAGGACAAGAGATTGCGCTACTTGATGTCGTAAAAAATGCGAAACCAAGTATTCTGATTGGTGTATCAGGGCAAGCAGGTCTATTTAGTGAAGAAGTGATTAAAACTTTGGCTAAATATTATAAGCATCCGATTGTTTTGCCATTATCTAACCCGACTTCTCAAGTAGAAGCTCAGCCAAAAGATATTATTGAATGGACACAAGGTGCTGCAATCGTTGCGACAGGTAGTCCTTTTGCACCAGTATATTTCCAAGGTAAAACTTATACGATTGCTCAGTGTAATAATTCGTATATTTTCCCGGGAATAGGCTTGGGTGTGATTGCGTGTGGTGCAAATCATATTAGTGATGCAATGTTGATGGCTGCAAGCACAGCATTGGCAGATTGCTCACCACGTTTAAAAAATCCAGCTGCAGATCTATTGCCAAATATTAATGACATTCATCAAGTCTCCAAATTCATTGCTTTTAAAGTTGCAAAAGCTGCGATGGCAGATGGATTAGCAGTACCCATGAGCAATGATGTGCTGAAAAATGTGATTGAAGATAATTTTTGGACACCTGAATATCGAAATTATCGCCGAGTTACTTTTTAATTGAGCCAGATCTAGTTTGATTGATGAAATGTAAATGTAATTCAGTAATCTAGAACAGAACAAAACCTGACTGATCTTGAATGATCTTTCAGGTTTTTAGCTTATTATTACTCTCATACAACTATCTGTTATATTTTTTTTATAAAATCTGTATCTACCTTTATCATCTGTATTCATTCAAAGTATAACGAGGTTGATATGAATGGGCTAAATATGAGTTTTTTTAAAAAGAAAAATAATGCGAGTTTCGTATTTTTTATTATCACACTCTATGCTTTGATCGGTTTTGGGTTAGGCTATATTATTTGGGAATATTTTCTTTAAAATCAGCTTAAAATCTGATTTATAGCACTGTTTAGCTATTCATTTAATACAGCAAATTTAAGCTTGGTAATCTGTTTCGCTACAATGATCACATCTACTGGATGCGGCTTGGATTATATTCATCCAGCCATTCAAAACAATGAATAATATTCATAGCTCTTCATTAGAATAAATCATTTTATTCATAGATTTTTGTTCTGTACTCTAAAAATAAGCCGTATTTAAAAAATTACATAAATGATGACTTGGGACGATGATCATCACATCTTCATCATTTGAAAGAATAAAGAGTGTTGGAATGAGAAAACTCGATTTTGCAATTATAGATCCGCATATCCATCAATGGGATCCATATCATACTCCACATTCTGCTGCCTTGTTGGTTAAAGCTTTGGGGAATTATCCCCGTGTGATGAATAAAGTTATTCGAGTCGTTAAACCGAAGCCACTTTTAGACACGCTAGGATTAACTAAATATGCGTTGAGTCCTTATCTCCCTCAAAATTATCATGAAGATATGGGACATCATAGGATTGAAAGCGTAGTACATGTCGAAGCAAATTGGCATCATCATAAAGGCTTTGGTGTTGTCGAAGAAACCAAATGGATTCAACAATTAAATTTTAAAGACCAAAATTTAAAGCTAGGTGCAATTATTGCCACTGCTGATCCGCGAGATCGAAAATTTAAACAGATTTTAAAAGCACATCAAGATGCCAGCCCTCTATTTAGGGGGATTCGTAAAATGGCTTCTTGGCATGAGGATTCTGGTATTTATCGTTGGTGTGATCAAGCACATTTATATCAGTCTAAAAAATTCCTTAAAGGCTTTGAACAACTTGCCAAAATGGATTTATCTTTTGATGCGTGGACTTATTCAACACAAATTTCAGAAATTACAAAATTAGCGAAACAATTTCCTCAAACATCTATAGTCGTTGATCATTTGGCAACACCCGCAGGACTTTTTGGCCCTATTGGCAAAAAAACGGGTCAAACACCTTCACAACGTGCCGCCATTTTCCAGCAATGGCAGCGTGATTTGGCAGTTCTGGCTGAGCAGAAAAATGTTTATGCCAAGATTTCAGGGCTGATGATGCCCGTGTTAGGACACCGATTTTATCAACAATACCGTACTGCAACCGTCTATGAAATGGTGAATTTATTAACACCATTGATTCAACATGCAATACAGGTATTTGGCCCAGATCGAATCATTTTTGCTTCAAATTTTCCTATGGATAAAGCAAATACAACGCTAAGCGATTTGATCCAAGCTTATATTGAAATGATCACACCTTATGGTGATCAAGCGATGTATTCCATTTTTAGACAAAACGCTGCCAATTTTTATCAATTAAATTAGAGTCATCATATGAAAAGTTTTAATCAAAAGGTTGCTGCAATTACGGGTGCAGGTTCTGGAATCGGTCAACAACTTGCAATTTTATTAGCACAGCAAGGCGCTGATTTAGCTTTGAGCGATGTAAATGATCAAGGTTTAGCCGAAACATTGTCTTTAGTAAAACAGTATCCTGTAAAAGTTACCTTAACCAAACTGGATGTTTCTCATCAGCAAGCTGTACGTGAATGGGCGGAGAATAGTTTCAATGATCATGGCAAAATCAATTTGATTTTTAACAATGCTGGCGTTGCATTAGCAAGCACAGTAGAAGGTATGAGCTATGAAGAAATGGAATGGATTTTTAATATTAATTTTTGGGGTGTTGTCTACGGCACAAAAGAGTTTTTGCCTTATTTAAAGCAAAGTGGTGAAGGGCATATCATTAATATTTCTAGTTTATTTGGACTCACTGCTCAACCTTCTCAAAGTGCTTATAACGCAACAAAGTTTGCAGTGCGTGGTTTTACCGAATCATTACGTCAAGAATTAAATATGCAAAATAATGGTGTCAGTGCGACTTGTGTGCATCCAGGTGGTATACGAACCAATATCGCTAATAGTGCTCGTATGAGTGACAGTATTCGTTCTTTGGGTATGAACCCTGCAAAGGCTAGTCGATCATTTAATAAAGTTTTGAAAACCCCACCTGAAGAAGCTGCGAAAATCATTTTAGAGGCGGTCAAACAGGACAAAGCTCGAATATTGATTGGCAATGATGCCAAAATTTTAGATTTGATTCAGCGGATTACACCAACTCATTATTCTCAAGCATTGGATTTTTTAACCAAAAAAACTTCGAAAAAAAGTTAAAATATTCTTCAACCTAAGGATGCTCATTTAATTTGTGTGAGCATCCTAGTTAATTCATTTCAAGGTGAATTATCATCTATCATTATGTTTTATATGTAGAAAGTAAAATACTTGTTTCACTATTATAAATACCTGAAATATTTCGAATTCGTTCGAGTGCCTTGTCAAAATTTTCTAAACTGTCGGACTGTAATTCAACCAAAATATCCCATTTCCCGTTTGTAGTATGCAGGCGTTCAACGGCTGATTCTAGGCGTAATTCACGAATAACGGCTTGCGCTTTGGTTCCCTCCACCATGATATTCATCCACGCCCGAATAATATTTTTCTCCACATTAGGGCGAAAGCGTACAGTATATCCCGTGATGATACCCGTCGATTCCATGTATTCAATTCGTTTTTGCACAGTCGCTCTAGAGACTCGTGTTTTGGCAGCCAGATCTGTAATTGAGATCCGAGCATTATCTTTGAGTAAACCTAAGATAATATGATCAATATTGTTCATTTTGATACTTACTATTAGCAAATTGATAAAAATTAATTCATTTTAATCATTATAAAGAATTTTGTGAATCAATTTGATTCTTAATAATAATCAATATACAAAGCCCCAAACATTTTTTTCGAATGAATCAAGAGATCTATGTTGACACGGAACGATGGGGTAAGCGGAAACCTTTGCAGTAAGGGAATCTGTAGATAACAGGGACAATTGATTAATTAAGGAAAAGATGATGTCTTTATCATATGCGGCTCAAAATGGTAGTGCTTGGCAAACCTTTCTCACTCAAGTAGATCGTGTAGCACCTTATTTGGATGCCGACCTCAGCAACTTTGTCAACACACTGAAAACACCAAAACGTACGCTAATTGTTGATGTGCCAATCGTGATGGATGACGGCACAATTCGTCATTTTGAAGGCTATCGCGTACAGCACAATCTCTCTCGTGGTCCTGGTAAAGGTGGTATTCGTTATCACCAAGATGTTGAATTGAATGAAGTCATGGCCTTATCAGCATGGATGACCATTAAAACTGCGGTGCTTAATCTCCCATTTGGCGGAGCAAAAGGTGGTATTCGTGTCAACCCAAAAGAACTTTCAACACGTGAATTAGAGCGTTTAACTCGTCGTTTTACTAGTGAAATTAGCCCAATTATCGGCCCACAAATTGATATTCCTGCACCTGATGTTGGTACTAATGCCAATATCATGGGCTGGATGATGGATACTTATTCAAGTATTAAAGGTCACACGGTTACGGGTGTTGTAACTGGAAAACCTGTGCATTTAGGTGGTTCACTCGGCCGTGTTCGTGCAACAGGTCGTGGCGTATTTATTACAGGTATGCAAGTTGCAGAGCGTATCAAATTAGCTATCGAAGGCAGCAAAGTTGCAGTTCAAGGCTTTGGTAACGTAGGTAATGAAGCTGCTTATTTGTTTAATCAGGCAGGTGCAAAAATTGTTGCTGTGCAAGATCACACAGGCACAATTTTTAATGCCGAAGGTTTTAACGTAAAAGCATTACAAAAGCATGTTGCGGAACAGGGTGGCGTGAAAGGTTTTGCTGAAGCCACTGTGATCTCGGATGAGGAATTCTGGGATGTCGATATGGATATTCTGATTCCAGCAGCATTAGAAGGTCAGATTACGGTTGAACGTGCACAAAAACTCAAAGCGAAAATTGTGCTTGAAGGTGCAAACGGACCAACTTATCCAGAAGCAGATGATGTATTCGTTAGCCGTAACATTACTGTAGTTCCTGACGTAATTTGTAACGCAGGTGGTGTAACCGTCAGTTATTTTGAATGGGTTCAAGATATGGCGAGTTATTTCTGGAGCGAAGACGAAATTAATGAACGTCTTGACAAGCTGATGATTCAAGCCATGAGTGATGTGTGGAATACCGCAGCGCAAAAGCAATGTAGCTTGCGTACAGCAGCTTATATTTTAGCGTGTGAACGTATCCTCAAAGCTCGTAAAGAGCGTGGTATTTTCCCGGGATAAACCATCCATAAAGTTAAAGCAAACGGCTCATTGAATATTCAATGAGCCTGCATATCAAAACAGGAAGTGAGTAAATAAAATGAGCGAAGTCGCAATTACACGTAACAATTTTAATGATTGGATGGTGCCTGTTTTTGCTCCAGCAAATTTCATTTTGGTTCGTGGTGAAGGTTCTCGTATTTGGGATCAAAACGATAAAGAATATATCGATTTTGCAGGTGGTATTGCGGTTAATGCTTTAGGTCATGCCCATCCAGTTGCGGTAAATGCTTTAACAGAACAAGCTCAAAAACTTTGGCACATTGGTAATGGTTATACCAACGAACCAGTATTACGCCTTGCAAAACAATTGGTTGAAAGTACATTCGCTGACAAAGTATTTTTCTGTAATTCTGGTGCAGAAGCGAACGAAGCAGCATTAAAACTGGCACGTAAAGTTGGTTTACTCAGTGGTAATCCAAATAAAAATCATATTGTTGCATTTAAAAATGCATTCCACGGTCGAACTTTGTTTACCGTAACAGCAGGTGGACAACCTAAATATTCTCAAGATTTTGCACCTTTACCGGGTGGAATCGAGCATACGGCATTTAATGATTTAGATGCTGCTAAAGCTATTATTACTGAAAATACCTGTGCGGTGATCGTAGAACCGATCCAAGGTGAAGGTGGTGTGTTACCTGCTGACATCGAATTTTTGAAAGGCTTACGTGCGTTGTGCGATGAAAAAGGCGCTGTGCTGATTTTTGATGAAGTACAAACAGGCGTTGGGCGTACAGGTTCACTTTATGCCTACATGAATACTGGCGTAACCCCAGATATTTTAACGACGGCAAAAGCCTTAGGTGGTGGTTTCCCAATCGGCGCAATGATTACTACAGATCATTATGCCAACATGTATGCGGTGGGTGATCACGGTACGACTTATGGTGGTAATCCATTGGCTTGTGCAGTGGCAGGTGCGGTATTTGAATTTATTAATACACCAGAAGTTTTAGACGGTGTTAAAAAACGTCATCAATATTTCATGGATGCTTTGCATAAAATCAATACTGAATATGGTTTATTCAAAGAAATCCGCGGTCAAGGTCTATTAATTGGTTGCGTTCTGAAAGATGAATATGCAGGTAAAGCAAAAAATATCGTGACCTTGGCGGGTGAAGAAGGCTTGTTGGCGTTGGTTGCAGGTACTGATGTCGTACGTTTTACCCCTTCACTGATTATTCCAATGGAAGATATTGACGAAGGTTTAAATCGTTTTGCTCGTGCCTTAGCACGCCTCTAAATCTTGTTGTGAGCATCTAACCATGATGATTGTTAGACATGCAGCGCATCGGGACTTAGATGATATTTATCGTTTAGCGCAAAGAGCAGGAGAGTCGGGCATTGGCTTGACCTCCTTACCAAAAAACAAAGAAATCTTAGCTGAACGTATTACGCGTACGACTCACACTTTAGCGGGCTTAACCGAAAAGTGTGAGGCAAGTTATTTGTTTGTTTTAGAAGATACCAGTATTCACAAAATTGTGGGTGTGAGTGCGATTGAAGTTGCAGTGGGGTTAAAAGAACCATTTTACAACTTCCGTGTAGCAAAACAGGTGCATGCCTCTAAAGCCTTAAATGTGTATAAGACTTTAGATACTCTTTTTTTAAGTAATGATCATACTGGTTGCAGTGAACTCTGCACTTTGTTCCTTGATCCTGAATACCGCAAAAACCAAAACGGTAAGTTTTTATCAAAAGTACGTTTTCTGTTTATTGCAGCGTTTCGTTCTTTCTTTGAAGAAAGATTGATCGCTGAGATGCGTGGTTTTTCAGATCAAAATGGACATTCGCCATTTTGGGATTCGCTCGGTTATCTATTTTTTGATATGGATTTTGCAGCTGCGGATTATTTAAGTGGTGTAGGACAAAAAGCGTTTATCGCCGAACTCATGCCGAGATTTCCAGTCTATGTTGATTTGCTGACCTCAGAGGCGCGTGCTGTGATTGCTGAAGTACATCCGCACACATTACCTGCGGCAAAAGTGTTGATGTCAGAAGGGCTTAAATATCAGGGTTATGTGGATATTTTTGATGCAGGACCAACACTGGAAGCCAATACCGCTGAACTACGTGCAGTCAAAGAGAGTCGTTTGCTCAACGTTCAAATCACTGAGCAAGTTGAAACGACAGAAACTCATTTTTTGGTTGCGAATGACCAATACCAAGATTATTGCGTGTTGTTGATCAATAACAAAATCACTGAAAGTGACACTTTGCACATGACAGCAGCACAAGCACAAGCACTGAATATTGCTGAACACGATCAAGTACGCGTTTTAGCATTAGAAAAAATGGAGAAGAACTAATGTCACAAGGTGCATTATTAATTGATGGTGCTTGGATCCAAGGACAAGGAACCGCATTCAGTAAAACCAACCCTGTTAACAATCAGCAAATTTGGGCAGGTCATGAAGCCAGCCAAGCTGATGTTGAGCAGGCATGTCTTGCTGCTCGTCAGGCATTTCCTGCTTGGGCACGTATGCCGTTAGAAGATCGTATCGCAATTATTGAACGTTTTGCGAGTCTACTTGAGCAGAATAAAAATGAATTGGCTCAAGTGATTAGTCAAGAAACCAGTAAACCACTTTGGGAAACATTGACCGAAGTGCAATCGATGGTTGGCAAAGTCGCGATTTCAATTCGTGCTTATGATCAACGTACGGGTTTCAGTGAAACTAGAATGCCAGATGGTATTGCTTCACTACGTCATCGTCCACATGGTGTTTTGGCTGTATTTGGTCCATATAACTTCCCAGGTCATTTGCCAAATGGTCATATTGTTCCTGCATTGATTGCAGGCAATACCATAGTGTTTAAACCAAGTGAACTTACCCCTTGGACTGCGGAAGAAACGGCAAAGTTATGGCAGCAAGCAGGTTTGCCGAATGGCGTATTGAATATCGTACAAGGTGGGCGTAGTACAGGTGAGGCACTTGCTGCGGCTGAACAAATTGACGGTTTGTTGTTCACAGGCAGTGCCAATACAGGCTATCACTTGCATAAGCAAATGGCAGGCGCGCCTGAAAAAATACTTGCTTTAGAAATGGGTGGTAATAATGCCCTTATCATTGATGAAGCAACTGATATTGATGCGGTCGTGAATTTAGCGATTCAATCCGCTTTTGTTTCGGCAGGACAACGTTGTACTTGTGCACGCCGAATCATTGTTAAGCACGGTGTAAATGGTGATGCCTTCATTCAACGTTTTGTAGAAGTCGCGAAGAATCTAGTTGTTGGTGAGTGGAATGCTGAACCACAACCATTTATGGGTGGTGTGATTTCTTCTCGTGCTGCTGAACAAATGTTAGTAGCACAAACTAAACTGATTGCTTTAGGTGCAAAACCATTATTAGAAATGACACGTCCACAAGCAGACAGTTCATTGTTAACAGCAGGTATTTTAGATTTAACACAGGTCGATGGTATTCCTGATGATGAATACTTCGGTCCATTGACGACGATTTATCGCTACAACACTTTTGATGAAGCATTAAGCATCGCCAATAACACTCGCTTTGGTTTAGCGGTTGGTTTGGTTTCACCTGACCGAGATTTATTTGATCGTGTGTTGGTTGAAGCACGTGCGGGTATTGTGAATTGGAATAAACCATTGACTGGTGCTTCAAGTGCAGCACCATTTGGTGGAGTAGGTGCTTCTGGTAATCACCGAGCGAGTGCCTTTTATGCAGCAGATTATAGTGCTTGGCCAATGGCATCATTGGAAAGTGATAACGTGACGCTTCCTGCAAAATTATCACCGGGCATTGTGCTCTAAGACGGATCGCATCGGGACACATGGAGAATAAAATGTCTGGTTATGAAATCAATTTTGATGGTTTAGTTGGTCCTACGCATCATTATGCGGGCTTATCATTTGGTAATGTGGCTTCAACTAAAAACCGTAATAATGCATCAAATCCTAAGCTTGCGGCAAAACAAGGCTTGAAGAAAATGAAAGCCCTTGCAGACTTAGGGTTTAAACAAGGCGTGTTTGCACCACAAGAGCGTCCGCATGTACCAACACTGCGTCGTTTAGGCTTTACGGGTAGTGATATTGATGTAATTGCTCAAGCTATGCGTACGGCACCTGCGTTGCTATCATCATTGAGTTCAGCGTCATCGATGTGGACCGCGAACTCGTGTACGGTATCACCATCGGCTGACAGTGCTGACGGGCGGATGCATTTTACTGCTGCAAACCTAAATAATAAGTTCCATCGGTCAATTGAGCATCATACAACGACTCGTATTCTTCAAGCGATGTTCAAGAATGATGTATATTTCGCACATCATGAAGCGTTGCCAGAAGCTGCTTTATTTGGCGATGAAGGTGCAGCCAATCATAATCGTCTAGGCGGTGCTTATGATCAGGCTGCCGTGCAAGTTTTTGTTTACGGTCAACAACAACTTGGTGGTACGGTTGCACCACAAAAATTCCCTGCACGTCAAACGCGTGAGGCGAGTGAAGCGATTGCGCGTTTACATCGGTTAGATGCAAAGCGTACTGTATTTATTCAGCAAAATCCTGACGTGATTGATCAAGGCGTATTTCATAATGATGTGATCGCCGTGAGTAACCAACAGGTGTTGTTCCATCACCAACATGCTTTTTTAAATCAAGCTGCAGCCTTAGATGAAATTCGTCACAAGATGGCCGAAATTGAACAAGAGTTTGTTTCGATTGAAGTGCCTGAAAGTCGAGTGAAGGTTGAAGATGCTGTTTCAACTTATTTATTCAACAGTCAAATTTTAACCCATGCTGATGGTGGCATGAGCATTGTTGTACCAGAAGAATCTCGTCAAAACTCAGCCGTTTGGAGTTACTTAAATGACATGATTCAAATGGGAACACCAATTGACGACATTAAAGTATTTGATCTGCGTGAAAGTATGCGGAATGGCGGCGGACCTGCATGTTTAAGACTTCGTGTTGCTGTAAACGAAGCTGAGCTGAATGCAGTCAATCCAAACTTGTTCATGAATGATGCTTTGTTCAAAACACTGAATCAGTGGGTGGATCGGCATTACCGTGATGAGTTAACGCAGGATGATTTGGCTGATCCAAGTTTATTGATTGAGAGCCGTACTGCGCTAGATGAACTCACTAAGATTTTAAATTTAGGCTCGGTTTATCACTTCCAAAGATAAAACAGTAAAGAACGGCTTTTAAGGATGAAAGTACATGGTTGATCTACTCGCGTTGACTTTAGCGCAACAGGAACCCGAGCAAATGCAGGGTGAAACAGTTGAGTTTACATGGCAATGGCTAGGTGAAGGGTTACTGCAATGTACACCTAAAACAGCGTATAGAAAAACCATGGTGCTTTCTGCTGGAATTCATGGTAATGAAACAGCACCGATTGAATTAATGTCTCGCATCATTAGTGACCTATTTGCTGAGCATTTAAAATTAGCGGTGCGTGTACTCTTTGTTTTAGGTAATCCTAAGGCAATTCGACAAGGTGTTCGTTATCTCGAAAATGATATGAACCGAATGTTTTGTGGTGCATATCAGAAGTTAGCACAAGATGATGAAACGCATCGAGCAGCACAATTAGAACAGTGTACTTCAGAGTTTTTTGAGCAAAGTCAGTTTGAAGCACAGCGCTATCATTATGATCTGCACACTGCAATTCGTGCATCATTACTGCCTGTATTTGCATTATTTCCCTATCAAACACAGCCCTATGATGACTTCCTGATTCAAAGTTTGAATGCTGCGGATTTGGATGCTTTGGTGTATCACAATGCGGTTGGAAAAACCTTTACTCATTTTACTGCTGAACGATGTCAAGCGGCGAGTAGTACCTTGGAGTTAGGCAAAGCAAAGCCGTTTGGTCAAAATGATTTAGCTGAATTTGCGAGTACCGATCAGGTTTTACGTGCGGTACTTTCAGAGCAGCCTTTGCCATGTAGACAGAAGCCAAGTATTCGCCAATTTAAGGTGGTGGACTCCGTTCTAAAGCAGAGTGACGATTTCCAATTGCAATTAAGTGCTGATGCACCTAATTTTTCAACCTTTCAGAAAGATGAGGTGATTGCAACTCAGCAAGCAGGCAATTATGTCGTCGATAATCAACAAGTTTGGATTTTATTTCCAAATCCAAATGTGAAGATGGGCTTGAGAGCTGGACTGGTTTTAAAGGAAATTGGGTAGCATACACATACATCGACTTTTAAAAAATGGATGTGATACGGAATAGGCGTAAATGGAGTTTGAATATGGATGTTCAGTAGAAAACAAAAGATCGGAAAAAATATCCATTGGATATTCATTTTTATGAAGTGGAAAGCAAGGACAGGTTGTCATAAAAAGATAGTTGGAGTGATCGTGTATGATTAACAATATGGAAGTGGGTAAGCCGCTAAAACGTGCCATGACGAAACGTCATTTGGTGATGATTTCATTAGGTGGTGCAATTGGAACGGGCTTATTTTTAGGCTCAGGTGATGTGATTTCACAGGCAGGTCCCATTGGTGCGATTCTCTCTTACCTGCTTGGTGGTATCATTGCCTACATGGTGATGCTGTGTTTAGGTGAGTTGGCAGTACAGATGCCAGTTTCGGGTTCATTTGGTGAATATGCCAGAACCTATATTGGACCAGGCACGGGCTATATGATCACATGGTTGTATTGGTTGACTTGGACTGCAACATTAGGTACTGAATTCACAGCTGCAGCTTTACTCATGCAGGAGTGGTTTCCTTCCATATCCATGTGGACATGGACCTTATTATTTGCAGCACTGGTCTTTACGCTGAATGTGAGTTCCACTCGGTTATTTGCTGAGTCGGAATTTTGGCTATCTTTGGTTAAAGTTCTCACCATTATCTGTTTTATTGCATTGGGCCTAGCCGCTATTTTTGGCTTGATCTCCTATCATGGTCATGAGTCAGCACCGCTGTTTAGTAAATTGACCGAGCATGGTTGGTTCCCAAATGGTATTTACCCAATTTTTGCCACAATGCTGATCGTTAATTTTGCATTCTCTGGTACAGAACTGATTGGGGTTGCCGCAGGGGAAGCTGAAGAACCTGCGAAAACGGTACCGAAAGCAATTAATGCTGCAATTTGGCGTTTATTGATTTTCTTTGTTGGTACGATTGTGGTGATTTGTGCATTACTGCCTTATGAAATGGCAGGACTCAATGCAGAAGGCGTAAGTAATAGTCCATTTGTAACGGTATTTAATTACATCGGCATTCCATATGCAGAAGATATTATTCGTTTTGTGATTATTACTGCACTTTTATCGGCTGCTAACTCAGGCTTATTTGCTGCTTCTCGAATGATGTGGTCATTGTCAGCGCAGAATCAACTTCCTAAAGTGTTTGCTAAATTGACACGTTCAGGTACGCCAATTATTGCCATTATTGTCACCATGTTTGGTGCAATTCCTGGTTTATTATCTGAACAATTTGCGCCTGAAACCATTTTTAAAAATTTACTGGGTGTTGCTGCTTTTACTATGGTCGTGGTTTGGATCTCAATTTGTGTGAGCCAATTTAACTTCCGTAGACAATGGATTAAGTCTGGTAAAACCGTAAAAGACCTTCAATTTGCTGCACCGTTGTTTCCGTTGACACCAATTTTAGGCGGGGCCTTCTGTGTCATTACTTGTATTAGTATGGTGGCAGATCCGTCAATGCAAGTTGGTTTTGTCTGCTGTGTTCTATTTATCATCGCCTGCTATGCAAGCTACTATATGTTTTATAAAAACAAAGCTTAACTGTATAAGCTAATCTTTCATAAAAGACGAATCCTTACTCAGAATCTTTGAGTTGAGATTCGTCTTTTTTACTTTAGGAAATGACCATTTAGCTGTTTATAAAATGTAAAAAACTTCAAATAGAGATGACAAAAAAGAGCAAGTGCCGTAGTACTTGCTCTTTTCATTTGATTTAGGATATTTACTTATAGGTAAATATCGCTAGTCATGTTTTAGAAGAATCCAGCAGGTTTAGTTGAATAACTCACCAATAAATTCTTGGTTTGTTGATAGTGATCTAACATCATTCTGTGGTTTTCACGACCCACGCCTGATTTTTTATAACCACCAAATGCAGCATGGGCAGGATAGATGTGATAACAGTTTGTCCAAACACGGCCTGCTTCAACTGCTCGACCAGCGCGGTATGAAGTATGTGCAGAACGAGCCCAAACCCCAGCACCTAAACCATAGATGGTGTCATTTGCGATTTTGATGGCTTCATCAAAATCTTTGAACGTTGTTACAGATAGAACTGGTCCAAAAATTTCTTCTTGGAAGATCTGCATCTCGTTGTGTCCTTTGAAGACAGTTGGTTCGATATAGAAACCTTCACCCACTTCTTGTCTAGCACCACCACCCGTAAGAAGTTCAGCGCCTTCTTCTCGACCCATGTTAATACAACGTAGGATTTTTTCCTGTTGTTCTTGTGAAGCTTGTGCACCAACCATTGTTTCAGTATCAAGTGGATGTCCAACTTTGATACGTTTCACACGCTCAATGGCTTTTTCTAAGAACTTATCCGCAATACTTTCTTGAACTAATGCGCGAGATGGACAAGTACAAATCTCGCCTTGATTGAGTGCGAACATTGCAAAGCCTTCAAGTGCTTTATCAAGAAAATCATCTTCTTGATCCATAACATCTTCAAAGAAGATATTTGGAGATTTTCCACCAAGTTCTAAAGTGACTGGAATAATATTCTCAGTTGCATATTGCATGATCAACTGCCCAACTTGGGTTGAACCTGTAAATGCAATTTTGGCAATACGAGGATTAGTGGCAAGTGGACGGCCTACTTCGACACCATAGCCATTCACAACGTTTAATACACCAGCAGGTAGAATATCTTGGATTAATTCTAAAACAAGTAGAATGCTTACAGGTGTTTGTTCTGCTGGTTTTAATACGACACAGTTACCTGCTGCTAGTGCAGGAGCAAGTTTCCATGCAGCCATGAGAATTGGGAAGTTCCATGGAATAATTTGTCCAACGACACCTAGAGGTTCGTGGAAATGGTAAGCGATTGTATCTTCATCGATTTCTGAAATGCCACCTTCCTGTGCACGGATACAACCAGCAAAATAGCGGAAGTGGTCAATTGCCAATGGAATATCGGCAGCAAGTGTTTCTCGAACAGGCTTACCATTATCCCAAGTTTCTGCAACGGCAAGATATTCTAGATTTTGTTCTAGTCTATCAGCGATTTTAAGTAAAATATTTGAACGTACTGTCGGAGAGCTTTTATTCCACTCAGCTTTGGCTTTGTGTGCTGCATCTAATGCGAGTTCGATATCTTCAGCTGACGAACGCGGTACTTTTGTAAATACTTTGCCATCGACAGGAGAGATATTATCGAAGTATTCTCCTTTAATAGGTGCTACCCATTGACCGCCAATAAAGTTCTCGTATTGAGCTTTGAATTGAACCTTTGAATCAGGTTGATTAGGATCGACATAACGCATATATATATTCCTTTGCTTATAATTGATCTGTTAAGCATCTACAGCTTTGGTATAAGGTACTTTTGTACGCTATTTGATTAGGATATAACTGGGAAGGTTGGAGAAAGGTTGGAAATCGTGGTCATTAGTAAGGGATACACAAATGTTTACAAAACGAGACCTATTACAACAACGAACATCAATTGATCAACTTAAGCGACACAATAGTTTGTCGCCGCAAAGTGCTGAAATGTTAGGACAAAGTATTGCCAGTTCTTGGCAACGCTCAGCATCTTGTGCTATTCCAAAAGAGCGCTTGGCTGCACCTTTATTGGCACAACATAAGAAAGTAAAAACGACTTTAGATTTAGCATTAGAGGCTTGTTCAAATGATCTCAGTCATATTGCGGCACAATCATCTATGGTGATTGCGGTTGGCGATGTGGGGAGTACAATTATTTGGACTGCTTCCAGTACGCAGATGCAAAGCGCCGCTGAAAAGGTACATTTTATTGCAGGCGGTCAATGGGCAGAAGAAGAGGTTGGGACGAATGCCTTAGCGCTGTCTTTAAAGACTCAACAATCTAGTTGCGTGTTTTCAAATGAGCATTATATGGAATCAGTGCATGACTGGGTTTGTTATGCAGCGCCAGTGATTGATCCCTACTCCAAACAAGTGTTAGGTGTCGTGGATTTATCCACAACTTGGAAAAATCACAATACGCTCGGTGTATTGGCTGCTGAGCGTTGTGCATCTATTATTCAAACCGCTCTGATTGAACAGCAACGTCAGCGTTTATATATCCGCGCTTTTACTTCACCGCAAGTGATGTTTAATAATAAATCTTTGGTTTTAACGCCGCGTCAAATTGAAATTTTGGCAATTTTAGCGCTCTGTCCGAATGGTTTAAATTTAGAAAATTTACATCAAGCGCTTTATGGTGAGCGTAAAGTCAGTGTTGGAACGTTAAAGGCTGAGATGTCACAGTTACGTGATATTTTGGGCGGAATGCTAGGCTCAAGACCTTATCGCTTACTTGCAAATGTAGAAGCTGATTTTTTATATGTGGAACAGGCACTTGATTCGGGTTATATCGCCTCAGCATTACAATTGTATAAGGGTATCTTCTTATCAAAAACAGAAAGTCCTTTCCTATGCGCATGGCGAGATTGTCTTGAATCACGTCTCAGCGATATGATTTTTAAAACCAAAGAAATTGATGTATTACTGAAACATGTAGCTCATTTTCCTGAAGCAATTGATGCCGTTGAAAGATTAATTGAATTGTTACCTTTAGATCATCCTGCTCATCAATCGCTGAGCAAATTCAGAGATATGTCATAACAATAGCGGATTTAAAAAATAAAATTTTGTTTTAATATTCAATAACAAAGGGTGATATCTTTTGGAATGTCATTTAGGTGGCATTAGAAAAATTTGTCTAAAGGCATATCATCTAATCAAATTGAAAAACAATATGATTCGCTTAATTTAGTTCATAACCTTTAAACAATATAGCAGCGTTTGACCTTATCAAAGACACGGTTAATTTAGAAAAAATGATTCACAAGTTCGCTGAAATTTGATTCGATTATGGATGTTGATAAGCTCAATGAAGTAAAAAAGGGAATACCTTTTGAGGGGTATTCCCAAAATCAAGTAAGCCGACGGTCGGAGAGATTCAGCTTACTTCTCGGGAAAAGCGTGGATTACAATGCTGCTTTAAAAATCTCAACAACTTGGGCATGCGTTGCTTTGCGAGGGTTAGTCAGCATACAAGCATCTTTTTGAGCATTTTCAGCCATGATTGCAAGATCTTCTTTTTTTACGCCAAGTTCAGTTAAACCTGATGGGATACCGATTGAAGATGATAATTCCCGAATGGCGTCAATGGCTGCAAAAGCCGCTTCAGTTTCTGTAAGCCCTTCAGTATTTACACCCATAAGTTCAGCAATTTTTGCATAACGATCCTGACAGGCAATTAAGTTGAATTCACAGACATGGGGTAACAGTACCGCATTACATACACCATGCGGCAGATTATAGAAACCACCTAATTGATGTGCCATCGCATGAACATAACCTAGAGATGCATTGTTAAATGCCATACCTGCCAAGTACTGTGCATAACTCATGGCATCACGTGCTTCAATATTTTCGCCATTGGCAACAGCAGGACGTAACCATTGACTAATCATGGTAATCGCTTTTTCTGCACAGGCATCGGTGATTGGGTTTGCTGCAGTCGATACATAAGCTTCAACTGCATGTGTAAGTGCATCCATTCCCGTTGCAGCGGTTAAACCTGCTGGCTTTGCAACCATGAGTTTAGGGTCATCAATTGCAATCAGTGGGGTGCAGCGCCAGTCAACAATTGCCATTTTTACGTGGGTATCGGTATTGGTAATAATACAGAAACGGGTCATTTCTGATGCAGTACCCGCAGTCGTATTAATCGCAATAAGTGGGGTCATTGGTACTGTACTTTTATCAATACCTTCATAGTCACGGATATGACCACCGCCAGCCGTGACGAGTCCAATCCCTTTTGCACAATCGTGTGATGAGCCACCACCTAAAGAGACAATAAAATCACAGCTATTGTCGTTATAGGCTTCTACACCATGATGCACATTGATGTCAGTTGGATTTGGTTCAGCGCCTGGAAAAATGTGGCTGTCTACGCCTGCATCTTTTAAATATTGTGCAATGGTGTCTGCGACACCAAATTTAAATAAGCCTTGATCAGTTACGATCAGTGCTTTTTTTGCACCAAGATTCTGTGCTTTCGCACCGATTTCTTTTGCACAGCCTGGTCCAAAGAGAGATACACAAGGGATGTAAAAACCGTTAGTTTGATCTGCAATATTTTTAAAAGCCATGGAGCGATTCCTTCTTCCATATTCCATTGTTTGTTATTCAGTGATCTCATCACTGTAGGCTCAGTATGCAAGGCTCAAAAATTTTTCCTACCTACCAAAAACCTACCAAGAAATGTCTCAGACTGTTTAAATGAAATAATATGAATTTTTATCTCGGCGCAATCGATGCATATTAGAAAATTAAATATCTGTATTTTTTACTGAATATTAATGTTGTTAAATAATTGTTTTTTAATGTAATAAAGAGTAAATCTAACATTTTATTCACGGTTTTATCTCTATAAATTGTTTAGTCAATTTTGATAAAATCAAGAGGATAAAATGAAAGCTAAAACTTTATTTGGCATGGCAATGATGTGTGCTTAAAAAACAGGAGGGTTTAACTTGGTAAACTATACATACTCATTAGGAGTTTACCATGAGCAAGAAACAGA
>NZ_JAMFKZ010000031.1:0-24463 GCF_023488045.1 Acinetobacter sp. ANC5681 | reverse complement strand
ATCAAATTATTAGGAGATAAACTCAGTGCAAGGAGTTTTGATAGCCAAGTGAATGAGATCCATGCACGTGTAGCAGTCCTTAACAGATTTACGGAATTAGGTCGACCACTTACCCAAGTTACGCCTTAAATTTGGCTCAATTAGGGGCGCTTTGTATTTCAAATCTTTGTGCAACAAAGCCATTCTTTTAAGATTGTCCTCAATCTCTTCATCCAATAAAAGCTTTCTGTTCCCGATACCGAGTTGAGTATCTTCAAATAATGCCAAGTTCACATCATCATTATTACGGTAAGTCACAGAGAATTCACTACGTGTAATTTCCTGTCCTTTAAATAAGTTCAATACCGCATCAATTGCTGCACGTTGATAATCTAAATTATCTTCAAACTGTAATTTCATTGTCGCCATTATAGCCCCCAGTTTTCTTTAAATACGTTAAGCAGAGCATTTTGTCTTTTTAAAATGACTTCTGGTGTCCATTGGGGCTCATTGAGTACTTGAGTCGTCAAGACATAAGAGGATACTGCCTTAGTACCTGCAAAATAAGCTGACTTTTTCTTATCAAAATCATAATTTTGAGCTTTCGAATTTCGACGCTTATTCAGAGGAACCAAATTCGCTAATTTATGCGTCCATGCTTTTCTCACATCTTCATTTGGCCATAACTCTGACCATTCACTTCCCTCATGCACTGTTTGAGGCAGGACATGCTCAATGGTTAAGATCGATGAATCATAGCTTGCTGCACCATCTGATAAGAATGAATCTAATCTCAAAATAATGTGATTACGACGGCGAGCTGTTAGGCTATAAATATCACTCTGAAGTACATTCAGCATTTGAATTTTTTCATCATTGCTTAATTCAACTGTACTTACAGGTGATGCTAAAGAATGCTCTTGCTCCAATGCAAGTAGAACTAATTTATAGCGCTCAATTCGCTCATTAATATTCAGCCCGCAAATATGCATGTAAGCAGCCAGTCGCTCTAACTTCTCAAAGAACCACAGCATATATTCTGAATCACTCTTATGCTGGATCACGAACTGAATTGCGGCCGGCACCCAATCTGAATTATCAATTCGGTTGAGCCACTTCAAGTGATTATTGATTTTTTCAGCATTCGCTGTTGCTGTGTATGAACTTGTTTTTACAATGTCATACGCATCGACATAAGGGTCTAATATTTGATCTACAAAGACTTTTGGATCAGTGATAATCGATAAGACATAGCCTTTAAACTCTTCTAAAAGATTACGTTTTGCTTTTTCTTTAGAAAAAATCATGCGTATATGGCTAAATAGATTATTAAAATCCTCTCGACCAATACTTTCTTCAAGATCTTCCCATTTTTTACTATAAACTTCTCTGTCAGTTTCTGCGCTCAATGCACCAATCACATCAGCTTTAATAATATCCGTTGGCTGTAAATCTAAGCCACGACTATTCATTACTGAGAACACTCGAAAAGCTGTATTCTGGCTTGGCGTGGTTACAGCAACAATAAAACATCTTTGAACAAGAAACTTAATAAACTCTTTTAGGCTTTGTGCATCATGATCAAAAGTCGTTTTTACTTTGTCATACAGCACTTTACTATTTTGCTTAATATGTAACTTGGCTTCATTTTCTAATTGTTCATTATCAAGTTTGAAGAGCGCTTCAAAATTTAACTCTTGAACATATTTTTTAAAGTAATCTTTATCTCGCTCACGTAAGGTTAAACGAGGCTGTGGATTGATCCCTTCAAATTCATTACCAGGTTCAAAAATATATTTATAAAGCTGACTATTGATCCCACCTTGATCTAAAGCAGCAAACACCGCAAATAGTATTGTAAGTGTGGTTAAACGTTGCTGACCATCAATGACTTCAGCATAAGGTTTTCCTTCTTGTTTGATTAAAACAATACTACCAAGGAAGTACTCATCTTCTTTTTCAGTTTGGAAGAAGTTATAGAGATCATCAAAAAGTACTGAAGCATGCTGTTCTTCCCACGTATAGGGACGTTGGTAAGATGGAATGACATACTGAAAGTCCGAACTAAAGATTTTCGCTAGTGGGTACTCTGCACCACTAATTTTTTTACTCATGGTGTCTCCCCTTACAGACTGCGTACATGCTTTAAGCCATTCTGTTCTAGAATCGCCGCGAGATTGGTTTTTACAACATCATCTTGGAATGCGCTGTCTTTAAAGAAAATATGAGTGTCATTTGAAGGGGCTAATTCTTTATGCCATTCAATAATGGCAGATGTGATGACATCCAAATCAGTAGCTAAAATAGAATCATCTAAACACGCAAAGACTGCACCATAGCCAATGCTATACAGTGTTTTTGAATTAATTTCGCGTTTTTCAATTGGTGTTGCTAAATCAATACCACGCTTTAATAGTAGCTCATAAAGCACGTCTAACTCAGTACGACCTTCGATCAGATGATCTTCGTTTAAATCCAAAGTATTTTCTAAATCATCTGTATGCACATTCCAAGGCTGAATATTTGATTGGGCTAATTTAAAAACTTTAAATCCTGAATCGATAAAGGAAAATTCTTTTTTTATATTTTCTCCACTAACAGTAATTCTTTGTTTAGTAATCTCAGCAATACTATTGAATCCTAATTTATAAGCTACAGAATTAGGTTCACACGGTTCTGGCAATTGTACAGCGATAAATCTTCGACGACTTTTATTTTTAGCATTTACATTCATTACGGCTTGAGCTGTAGTGCCCGAACCAGCAAAGAAGTCCAAAATAATTGCTTCTGGGTCTTCAATTTGTTCAATAAAATTTTCTATTAATCTAGTTGGTTTAGGAAAATCGAAAACACCATCTTCTTTAAAAATAGAATTTATTTCACGAGTACCATCTGCAGTAGAAACATTCTGAATTACTGAGGAAATATTTTTATATATACTATCCATTTCATTCAAAAATAATTTTTGTCTTGGACGCCCTGTTAAGCTCTCAGGCCATAAAATTCTTTTTTCTTTAATTTTTACAGCCATTGTATTTTTATCGAATCTCCAACCTTTTGGTGGGCACCCATAATTTATACCAGTTTCAGGATTTATCAGATCATAATGCAGATTCGGTCTTTTATCTTTTGTGGCTAATCCTGTCATATCAGCACTACGCCAATTACCTCTAGAATCATTATCGGGATTACTAAATTTATTAAGATCTTTCTCAGTACCCCTTAAAGAAACTCCATCATTTTTTCTGTAGCAAACAATATATTCATGATCTGAAGAAAGACCTGTTTTTGCTCTTGTATCTTCACTTACTCTCGATTTCCAAACAAAACAACCGATGAAATTCTCTTCACCAAAAATTTCATCCATAATTAATTTAAGATGACCATATTCTCCATCATCAATGGAGATAAAAATAACACCATTTGTACCAAGCAAACTCTTTGATAGAGTTAATCTTGGGTACATCATACTTAGCCAAGTTGAATGCTTTCTACCACTTTTCTCAGTTGCTGAAGTAGTAGTAATCCCCTCGCTCTTTTGATTTGTAAAAATTAAATAATTATCTAAACTTTCCACAAAATTATCTGGATATATAAGACCATGTCCAGTGTTGTATGGTGGATCGATATATATAACACTCACAGAATTGGCATAACTCTTTTGAAGAAGTTTTAAGACCTCTAAGTTATCACCTTCAATAAATAGATTTTGAGTCGTATCCCAATCCACACTTTCATGTGGACATGGCAGTAAAGTACCAAGTGACGGTGTAAAGGCATTTTGACGGGCTTTTTTCTTGCCGTGCCAATTTAATCCAAACTTTTCTTCACCTTCTTCAAGAACACCTAAGTCCCCAAAGACATGAAGAAATACATCAAAATTGACTTTTCCATCTCGTACTAGCTCAGGAAACAACTGTTGAAGTGCTTCAATATTTTCTTGTTGAATATCTAAAGACTGACCGTCTTGCAATGTAACTTTCACAGAGTTTTCCCTTATAAACTACGTACGTGGTCTAAGCCACTTTGTTGAAGAATAGCGGCGATATTGGTTTTCACTACATCATTTTCGAAAGCACTATCTCGGAAGAAAATGTGTGGTTTATTACCTGGAACCAATTCTTGATACCAATCAATGATAAGTTGAGCCATAGACTCGATGTCACCTGCTTGAATATTTTCGTCCAAACATGCAAACGTCGCTCCATAGCCAATGCTATACACAGTTTTTTCAGCAACCTTACGTTCTGCGATTGGTGTAGCGAGATCAATACCACGCTTAAGCAGTAGTTCATACAGAATGTCTTGTTCTGTGCGACCTTCAATCAAGTGGTTTTCACTCTCTAAAAGTGTTGCCTCTAAATCAGTAGGATCAGGATTCCAAGGTTGGATATTAGATTGAGCGAGTTTGAAAACTTTGAAGCCTAGATCAAATCCATCCCTATCAGCCATTTCAAAATTTTTTATTGCATTTTTTAATCGCGTAATTGCTAACTGACTGATTGTCTTGAAACCATTCTTAGATGCCAACGAGGTTGAAGCAGCAATTTCAGGTAACTGAACAAGTAAAAAGCGTCTCTTTGAATTGTCACTCAAGTTCTGATTAAAAACCGCATGCCCCATAGAACCTGAACCTGCAAAGAAATCCAAAATTAAATCATCATCTTTGGTAGCAATATTTACTAAATGTTGCAACAACGTAGTAGGCTTAGGATGCTCGAAAACTTTAGGTAATAATAACTCTGCAATTTCTGCTGTTCCATCCGAATTCATACCATGATCATCCCACCACGATTCAGCTTTAAATCTTAAATTAGTCCTTTCATTTAAATATTTCTTTTGGACTGGTGACGTTTTTCCAGACTTGCCAAATATAATTCGTCCTTCTTCAATTCGCTTTAAAACATCTTTTTCATTAAAAACCCAATATCTCCCTTTAGGTGGATAATATACTTCACCAGTATTAGGATTTGTAATTGGGAAATACGGTCCAACATGATTAGCCGATAGATCTGAAGTCGTCCAAGGACCTTTTGGATCATTATCTGGATTGCTATAAGTTTTATTAATAAACTCTTCCGTAATAGGAAATCCATATAACGAATCTTCTTGTGCTAATTTACCATAAGCAAGAATATAGTCATGTACAGGTGGAATATGGCCAACATTATTACCGTTTGTTTTCTTTTTCCAAACGATTGTACCAATGTAGTTTTCTCTACCAAATATCTCATCACAAAGACATTTTAAATTTGAAATTTCATTGTCATCGATAGAAATAAAAATTACACCATCTGGTCTTAAGAAATTTCTCGCCAATTTTAGTCTAGGATAGAGCATATTTAACCATGCTGTATGGCGTCTACCTTGTTTCTCTAAACTACTGAATTGACTATTTCCTTCCGTATCTAGCTGTCCGGTGTATTCTAAATAGGTGTCCAAATTTTCTTTGAAGTTATCTGGATAAATGAACTCCCCACCCGTATTATAAGGTGGATCGATATAGATAAGTTTAACCTTATTGGTATAGCTCTTTTGCAGAAGTTTTAACACTTCTAAATTATCACCTTCAATAAATAAATTTTGCGTTTTATCCCAATCTACACTTTCTTCAGGGCACGGTAATAATGTTCCAAGTGAAGGTGTCAAAGCAGATTGACGGGCTTTCTTTTTCCCATGCCAATTCAAGCCATACTTTTCTTCACCTTCATCCAGAACCTGTTGGTCACCCAAAAGCTGACGTAAGGTTTCAAAATTGACTTTACCTTCAGAAAAAACTTCAGGAAAAATCTGCTTTAGATGTTCAATATTTTGCTGAACCAAATTTTCACTTTGGTTTTCTTCAAGACTTATTTTCTGCATAACCATTACTTCAAAGTTTAAAAATTGGGATGACTCGAAATTTATATACGACGAACAATTGTCTGAATTTCATCTTTTAGCTTATGTAGCTGAACATTGAGCTCAACCTGTCGCCCTAACTGCTTTTCTTTCTTTAATTTATTGGAGATTTCTACTTGTCTTTTTTCCAATTCAATTAAATTTTTCAAAGCACTCGCACGACTCTCTGTGGAGAGATGATCATCCTGTGATGACAACTCAAAAGAACCACTATAACCTGCACATTGCAGGGCAATTAGGCGTTCTTTTATAGAATCATAAAAATGATAAAAGCTTTGGAATGATAACTGAGATAGTTGCATGCTTTCTAAAAATTTCTGCTCCACTACCGACAATTGTGCTAAATTCAGCCAAGGTGAAATGATACTTTCTTCAAGTACCCACTTTTCTTTATCGGACTGATTGGTACGTTTATGCATTACAGCAAAACTGAGGCAGTCCGCTTCTTCATTTTCAAAATGAAATAAGATCACCAATGGGTAAGGAATACAACGATTAAAAAATTGCTGAATCCTTTCTATGTTCTTTTTCTCTTCGACTTCCACCAGTAAAACCGCAACTTCCAAATATTCACGAATTTCAGTTTGGTACGCAGGAATGTTGATCGTGCTCGGTTTAAAACTATATAGCCACGTAATTTTAGATATATCCTTTTTTAAACATTCCCTATCTTTTGCATCCAAAATATTTTTATAACCATCATTTGCCTGTTCAAACAGTTTCTTAAAGACGGTTTTATCTACTTTGCATTTTTCAGGGATATTTAACTGATTCAAAAAATCATCGAGTAAACTCATTTTTATTCCCCCTCTTAATACGTAATAACCAAATAGGACACCACTGTAAAATCTTCCAGGTTTTGACTACCTGAGGCTGATAGCACAGTACCCCCTTTATGGAATAAGCTTTCGATTCCTTTCTCCTCACTTTTCCCTTCTATACTCTCAATTGCTTTGACCAGCATTTTATTAAATAAAGTCGTATCCTGACCCTGTTTAGTCATTAAATTGACGTGTTGGTAAGCTGTTTGATCAACTTGAACTTTAGCTAAAGATGCTAATTTAAAGATGTCTAAAATCTGCTTGAGTTGGGTATATTGATGTACAACGTCTAAATCAAAACTAACATGCACTAAAAAATATGGATGCAAAGGATAGTGGTCACTAATTTGTAGAGCATCTTTCCCAGTTTTTAAGCTTTTCAAGCAAAAAATAATCCCTTTCGGAATATCATAGCTCTCTTTAAATTGTCGAAGGGATACAGCTGAGAACAATCCAAAAGGCATTGCCTCTAACGTTTGTAAGTTATTTTGCGTATTAAGGTAATTTGATAGATCTAAGCGGAAATCATTTAAAGTTAAATCAGTAAGAGAAATCCCACCTGCCATATCTTCTAAATCGACAACTGCATCTTTAAGCTGCTGTAGTTGCTTTTTTCTGTATTCCAAATCATTCATTTCAACATTATTTGGATCAATTACATTTTCTTCACCCGTTGCTGAAATATCTAATAACACCATACGTCCTGAAACTTTCGCTTCAAGATTGATGTATTCATCCAATTCCATATTGGGCCAAAAATTAATTAACTGTATTTGTGAGTTCTTAGAGCCCAAACGATCAATACGTCCAAATCGTTGAATAATTCTAACTGGATTCCAATGGATATCGTAGTTAATCAAGGCGTCACAATCTTGTAAGTTTTGTCCTTCACTAATACAGTCGGTTGCAATCAGTAAATCTATTTCATTCTCATCTGAAATATTTGTTTTATTACGTTCTTTAGATATTGGAGAAAAGGCGGTAAGCAACGTATTTAATTCCGCTCCCAAGCCTTTTAATGTTGTTTTATTCGATCCACTACCAGTAATAAGAGCACTATGAAGCCCTAATGTACTCACTCCCCACGATGAAAGTTCTTTATAAAGATATTCAGCCGTATCTGCAAAAGCAGTGAAGATGATTACTTTTTTATTGCCTCCATTAATTGGATTTTCGACTTTAAATAGAATTTCTTGTTTAAGTTTTTGGAGCTTAGCATCTCTTGAAATATCAATTTCTTGTGCGATCTGTAGAATGGAAGTTAAAAATATTTGATCTGCTGCCAAGTCTTGCTTGAAACGGATTAAATCCATATCTTGCAAAAGTACTTTGGTTTTATTGCCAATCAAATAGGGTTCAAGTTCAGCAGATTCAAACTCTATATCTTGAATATCTTCTATATTTAAAGCTTCAATGTCGCCATGTTGAAGTTTCTCTATTTTATCGAGAAGGCCTGTGACTTGATTGACGAGCTTTGCAACAGTAAGCGTGAACGAATGAATCGAACTTTCCATACGCTTAAGTAGATTCACACGCATTAAATGAATTAAGCTTTCTTCACGGTCAATCTGTTTAAAGACCCCTTTACCCCCCCAACAGCTTTATCATATTTACGAGAATATTCCTCTTTTTTGTCATTTCTGACGTATTTCAATGGCGAGTATCCAGCTAACGTCAATCGTCTGATGGTTTTATTAACTTCTTTGAGTGGTGGAAATTCCTCTTTTAAATCCAAATCAGCATAAATATTTTTAGGTTTTAAACGTTCTGGAAATTTACCGATATCCTCAACACCATAATACTTTTCAATATGCTTTCTAGACCGTGCAATTGTGACAATATCCAAGAGTTTAAAGTAATCAAAGCTCATACTGTCTAATAAGTTTGCCGTCGTTCGCTCATCTACGGGTAACTTCACCCATTGATTGAATTGCTTCTGGGCCAACATTAAAGTTCTTTCTATACTTTTAATGCCCTGATCTATAAATGCAACATCTCTCCCTTCCGTAATGAATGCAATTTGATTTTTTAAATCATTCATTCTGTTATTGACTGGAGTTGCTGAAAGCATCAACACTTTCGTTTTTACGCCAGCTCTCAATACGTCATTTAACAATTTTTCATATCGGCTATTGCCAGTCACTTTCGTAGGCGTATTTCTAAAATTATGGGATTCATCAATCACCACAAGATCATAATTAGCCCAATTTAAGGTTTCTAAATTTATCTCACTCGAAAAACCTTTAGTACGTGTTAGATCTGTGTGATTTAAAACGTCATAATTGAAACGATCTTCAGCTAGGATATTGCGCTTATCATTAATGGTGTACATCGTCCAGTTATCACGTAATTTTTTAGGACAGAGAACTAGAACTCGATCATTACGCAATTCATAGTACTTAATCACCGCTAATGCTTCGAATGTTTTCCCTAAACCTACGCTATCAGCAATAATGCAACCATTGAATTTTTCAAGCTTTTCAATGGCCCCAACAACACCATCCTTTTGGAATTTAAAAAGCTTATTCCAAACAATAGAATCCTTAAAGCCAGTTTTACTTCTCAGTAATTTTTCTTGATCAAGATCACCCAGAAAATTACTAAAAATATTAAATAACGTGAGTAAATAGATGTTATCTAAGGGCTGATCATCCGTAAGTATTTCAATTTTTTTGGATAATTTCTTTCTTTATATGAACTAGATTTTCTTTATCATCCCAGAGATTTTTAAACCATTCTAAGACTCTACACGCAACTAAAGCATCATCCGTATAAGTAATCATTTGCTGCTTTAGAGGAGGTATTTCACCCAATCCCTCTGGACTAAAAGAAGCATCTCCATAAATTGCAGATAAAGCATCCCCTTTTTCTATACAAATGATATTGTTAGATTCTGCAGCACGTGAATGAGTAACGATCTCGACATGACTCTTATTCAGCCACTCCAAACACTTCAAAGCTATTCTTTTTTGTCCTAATTGATTTATCAGACTGGTATCTTTCTCACAACCTACCAATGATTGCATGTCCCAGTGTGATTGAGAAAGCAATATTCTTGATTTTTTTATAGTAATTAATTCTTTTCTTAAAACATCAAAGGCATAGATCGTGAATTTATTTGACTGCATCGATAAAGTCGCATCAGTACTATCAATTTGCTTCAGTTTTTCACTTACCGTTTCGGTTTTATTGTCAATTAAAAGCACGATTCCCCCGATAATTATTTTAAATAACTCTTTCATTATATTTGTTTTAATGAATTTTTCGCCTTCTAATTTATAAGACTTTAGCCATTTATCACATTCCATTTAACATAGTTATTTTCATTAGCTTGCTTATATGCCCACTCAGCCACCTTATGTGATCGCTCTTTATCTGTCAGGAAGCCCAATATAGAAATTCGATCCACAATGATCAAATCATGTTCTTCATTACGTTCTTGCCACTTATGCAAAAACTCATCTGACGCAAGCAAATTACTCTTCTTAGAATTACAGCTAGAATCTGCCAACACAAAATTATGACCTGTATCTGATGGATACATAGACCATGGAATAAAATGATCAACGGCGTAATTGCCATTACACATCGGTTTATTGCAGTAGAAGCATTTACAGTCCTGTAGGTCGACCAATACATTTGCTACCGCATTCAACTGGTTTCTACTCGGCTCAAACATGAATTGTTCAAGATTCGGCAACTGATTTAAAATAGGTGCATTGCTGCTGTTCTTCTTGATGTAGTCAATCCAGCGTTTCTGGCAAAGCTCTTCGATGATTTCACTGAACTGTCGTAAGCAAAACATGACTTGAGGCAAAAGGATGAGCTGCTTTCGACACCGATCAAGCTGATATAAAAACTCAAAATTTTGACCATTGATGTTCTGTAGGAAAGTTACAGGCATTTTTTTAACAATGCTTTTTACCTCGTTAAGTAGCGTCAACCATACCAAGGAATCTCGTCTTAACATCCCAAGAGATGAATAATTTTTTCTATGCTCAATTATACGATTTACAATCGCGGCCTGCTTACCATTGTTTTGATTCAAGATCAGCTGACCTTCATCATTAAAGATATATGGAACAGCCTGCTTCCAATACAGCTCAATAAATTTTTCAGCAATATCGGTATATTCGAGTGATAGACTTTCACCTGAATCTTCACCTTTTTCAATAGCTAATCGGCTTAGGCTAATCAGCAATGCAAATTTGTAGGTGCTACTAAAACTACCCGACTGTAAAATCAGTTGAATATTTTTTAGAAATTTAAGTTGTTCTTGTGCAGTAGGTATATGCACATTAATCCTCTACTAAATAGATAATATAATTTGAATCATTCATTAAACATAGTCAAAGTATTCACCAAGTTTAATTCACGACAAAGCATGAAATTTGTCTTCTCGAACAACCTTTCAAACACTGGATGCCCTGATAATTGCTGAGTACCACGAAATGGATGATCCCGATATTCTGGCATTACCGGAAACTCTGCATTCCTCACTCTCAGCTCAAAGCTCAATGCATCAAACCAGTCTTTATCAAAGCTCTTGTCTTGAAGTTTAACCAGCTCATTTGCTGCTATCGGGTACGTCACCCAGAGCTTACGCATCATGCCCTGTTGTTCAACTTCTTTCGTGTAGCTATCTGTTTCTGATTCAAGAACAGCAGAAATCATATTTATGATCTCTCTGATATGCTTTTGAATGTTCTTATAGGCATTCAACTGAGGGAATCCCATCTGCAGGGCGATCAACTCATTCAGGAATGTCCTTAATGAATCCTGTGAGAAATTGTCATTGGCAATATCAAACGACTCCTTGTTACCGAAGTTCGAGCGATCTTCCATAATCACAGGACCACAGATATAGATATTTTCAGGAATGGTCAAAGCATCTTCTTGATCGCTAATAGTGAGTAATCTGGACTTAAGCGAATGATTGTCCCGGCACCATTTCTCGTAGAACTGAAGTTCTTTTAACTCAGGCGTTAATGTAGGTGTGTAAAAACTTCGGTATTTGTTGGTCTTAGTGCTATAGGTGGAACTGAGCTTATTTGCTGAGTAAACCGTTTGGGCCTTCTCTACCACAGCCTTAAGCCTACCTACCAACTCACCTTCAGTTGCAACAATTTTATAAAGAACACTATTCACCTCCTTCATAAAATCCCTAATCAAAGAAGCTAAACCCGGTTTATCACTGGCTTTATCCTTCACCTCACCAATTGGGATCATGGCAATTTGAGTTTTTTTGAAGCCAGCATCCCCAGTGATACGAGTGTATAAAGTCCCACGAATAAGCATGAAAATTGAGAGCATATCCAGTGAGCTCTTAACTTTATATTCAAGCTCTGTCTGAGTTTCATCATTAGATACCAAGTAGAAATCTTCTACCAGAATCGTCAGAAGACGATCACGTTCATCGCCGTTGACCCACTCATTTTTCTCTTTATCCAAATATCCACCACGTCCCCGGTAAACAAGCTGGGCGATTTCCATTAAAGAGGCTTCAATTGCGAAACGAGGCATGGCAGCAATGATTGAATCACAGTTTGGGAATGAAATCCCCCTAGCCGCAGTCGAAGTAATCAGTACGACTTGCAATTTCTCTTTGCGATCCAGCAACTCTGAACGGTGGTATCCCATTAACTGGCTATCAAAAATGCCAATCTTGGAGCGTTCAACCACTCCTTCATCGACTAATGCATCTCTGAGTGCGGCCAATGCATTTTTATCCTGAGCAAAGTAGATAACTTGCTTTTTACCATCTTCAAGATTCTTTTGGATAAGCTCGATAGCAGTCTGTTGAGTCCTTTCCCCAGCTTTCTGGCGAAATAAATGAGTCAGGTTCTTATCCAAGCCAAAATCATCTGTTTCAGGGACTACGGCGTATTGCTTGAGCATATATTGGATTTTAAGATCACTTGCCGGGTAACAGTTCGCCATGATATGGATACTAGAGCGAACACAGTTACCATCATCCAGATCTGCAGTCTGCATCTTGAATGGGAAATTACCCAAAGATGGAGAGATGAACATTTTTGCTGGCAACTGATCCTGTTTCTTCATGTAGTTCTGGATTGCATTCACATTACTGAGGGATGCATCAGCAAGAATCACAGTCACCGTAAATGGTGAATTACCTTGAAACGGTTCAATGAAGTTTTTGGTAAGGAATTTCAGCATCTCATTGATAAAAGTACGTGTGCCTGAATCCCCTGTAATTTCATCAAACATCACCACAATTTTAGGGAACTTTTTGGCAAACTCTCTCCGTTCGATTTTGGCCTCTGTCGGCTTCTTATCGATTTTGTATTGGAACATTTTTTCCAGCCCATCCAAACTGGAAGCTGCCACAGTTTTATTTTGGGTTTCCCTTGGGTTTCGTGGTCCAGCTGGTGTGGTGTTATATGGCATGAATGCCTGACTTGCTACAGTCATCGTCAGTTTATTGAGCTCTGGATGGAATACAAGTAATTGCTGGGTCGCTTCCCCTAATGAATCAAACACTCTGGCAAACTTCTTATTGGTTGCCGTAATTTTAGATTCTGAGGTATTGGCATAGCGTCTATTGGCATTTGCATTCTGTTCCAGGTCTTTGATCTTCCGGTATTCATCTTGTTTGAACAATAGAACACTTGAGCCATGATCTATCTTCATATCTTCAACACCACCCACAATAGCGGCACCACGAGCATTCACCTTACAATCCGTATTGTGAATCTTCGAATAGATTTGCTGTGCCTGTGTCACCACATCACTGTTACTGGTAATCGTAGCTGAGATTTTAGATAAATCACTGACCACATCATCGTTAATCAACACTCGTGGACTGGCGTAAAAGAAGAAAAAACCTTCCAAATCGACCAACAAGGTCTTAACGCTCGATGTTTTCCCAATCCCCGGCGTACCAGTCAAACAGATGAAATTCACCCGACCTTGTTTACTTTCCTTCAGTGCCAGTACTACGGCGCATTTATGCAAATCACGTAAGGTGAATGAAGTTTTATTCTCAATTTTTCCCTTACGAATTGTTTTGAACTCAGCCTGCACCATCTCTTTAAGTTTTTGGTTATGGTCTTCGTCATCGACTTGCCGATCTATCAAGTCAAAAACCCACTCTAAAGCCAGTGGCTGGTTAGGATTCACAAAATCCTTAAGCCTTTCGGTAATAGTGAAAGTAAGATCCTGACCGTAGGAAATATCGCTAATATTTTTGGACACGATTTCCGAGATGTTTTTGACAGGTTCATTCACCAGATAATTCAGAATCTCAACTTGCAGTTTCGTGCGTTCATCCATATCGTCCAGACTCAGAACGTTATCCTGATACTCCTTGCCCAGCTGATACATAATTTCCAGTTCTGGTGATTTATCTTTATCCGCAAATTCAGCAGAGATGTACTCACTTCCCCGGCTGGTGATCGCCATCACACTCAGACGAATATTTGGCATGTCATCTTGTTCAAACTTCCATTTAAAAGAATCAACAAAAGTGGTTGCATACGAACAGCCTTGCGCCATCTTAAATAGGACTTTTTCCTTACGGACATAGGCTCTCAAGTATTCACGTAGTTTTTTTGAGAACTTAAATGGGATCTCTTGAGCTTCTGCATTTACGTATGAGAAAACACTTTGGGATTCAGAATGTTTGATGTAACGCTTGTACTCTTGCAAATAGGTACAAGAATCCTTGGCGTTGAATTGTTCTGGTTCACCTAAAACGTAAAATAATGAATATTCCTGAACCAGCACATGATAGTTGGATTTGACTTTGATTACCGCCAAGAAATCAGCACGACCAAACATACCCTTACCAAACATTTTAGCGTGGGTAAGACTGAATTGTTGATTCCATGTTTCCAACGCCTTCTCCTTGAAGGCTTTAATAGCAATATGTTCTTCCTCAGTTGTGTAGTCATCTACAATGGTCTGGGTTATATCATTTGGCATTGTCAGCGGACACCAGATGCCAGATAAGCTCCAATTTGGTGTTGCATTCGCCGTTTTAGCCCTTGCAATACCTTTTGGCTTGATCTTTCTTAGAAACTCACGAGTATTGGTATAACCATGCCCGAATCCAGTTTTTATCAATTGCTGAAAATAGCTTTCGATATTTTCATGGATAGCGGCATTAATGACATCGCTATATAGCGCTTCCTTCATTTCCTGAAAGACATCAGCAATCTGTTTACTATTCCATTCTGCTACTACAGGATTGCTGGCTGATAATAGCTTTGCATCAAGCAAAGCCATAATCGAACCACGTTTAACAGCGATCTCATAAACCTCGCCCCAAACTTTGGCTTCATTTTTTACCACGGCGCTTACTCCACATCAGTCGCTAAAATTTCTTCAGCTCCCTCTGGAATCGGCTCGATTGGATCAATCAAGTCTTCATTCTTCAGAATAACGTATTCTTCGAGCTTGCCGATTAAGGCTGGCAGACTCATGACGACTTCGCCTTTATTTAGACGACTCGACACTATGACTTCACCAAGCTCTTGAATGCCAGTGGTGCCACGAATATGGGAAGGCTCAAGTACCGGAGTGAAGTTTTTGCCAGCTGTAGGACGTTCAGACTCAAAGTAATGCAGTCCACGCAATACAGAGCGAATTGATTTCATTTCATTGGAATCATTCACATCAATAATATTACTGTGCAATCTGATTCGTTTATCATTATGAATCGAATGCTCCTGACTGGTTAACATATAGAAATACGAACAAATACCATTCTGAGTACGAACACCCACAGTACGTTTAGTCGCAAAGCTATATACGGACAAGGATTGTTTATATTCTTTTTGATTGATGATCGCCGTATGGTACTGATGGTGCGGTACCTCATAGACACGACTGTTATCACTGGTTTTTAAGCTCAGTGCTGGGATCGTATCAGACTGGAATGGATAGAAATTCATATTCGGGAACAACTGATCAAGTTGATCCAAAGCACTTTCACTTTCATGAATCAAGTTGCTGGTTTCAGTCTTACCGATCTTACGCTGTGCAAAATGGTGTGAAAGCAATACAACATCTTCAAAACCATCTGACTGCAGTTTTTCGATGATACGGTGCATCGCCTTACTTGTTCTCAGATTGTCTTCAGCAACTGGGGCATGACTGACCTTCTGTAGTGATAAGCGACCCTGTTTATCGTTGATACGCTCAAGTGTATAGACGTAGCAGATGTAGCCATAATCTGGTTTAAGCAGTAGCAAATCCTTCTGATGCTGATACTTAAATTCCACATCATTCTCAGGTCGAGAGTTATAGCTAATACAGGCAATTTTGTCCTTAATGCCCTCAAATGGGATGATGATTTCTGAATATCCTGACAGTGCTTCAATTGCAGCCTGAATACGGTAAGTGACTGTTTTATCCATAGCGAGATTCACCGGGGCACAAACTCGCTCACCATTTTGATTACCATAAGGCATAGGATCTGGTTGATACTTAAGCCCCTGTACCTTCACATTAGCATCATCATTGTTCAGCAACTTCTCAAGGGTATAAGCGGTGGCATACGCTCGTTTACACTCAGGATTAAACCCACCTTTTTGGATCTTTTTTGATTTCCTTTGAAATTGGGCTTTTTCTTCATTCTCATGTTCATCAACTGAGTCAATTCGCATTAGAGGTACATATAAGCGCTCTTCAATACCCAGTTGATTTTTTACTTCTTTAATCAGATGTTTAAGGAATAGATGAATCGCAATCGAAAAACATGACGTACTGATGATCAAAGCATTTTCTTTTTCATCCAAACATAATTGAGCATGGCCGCCTTTTAGGTCACTCAATCGAAATAGCTTAGATGAATAATGAATCATGACCTTGTATTTAGATAACAAGTTGTCATAACTTAAGCTCTCAGGATGATAAAAATGTGGCAGCCCATTGTCGCTGACCTTCTTGTTGGTCGGCACCATCAATACTGGTAAACAAGGAATATTCAGATTACGAGCGACATCAAATTGATCTAGGTCGGTATTAGGATTCTCAATCGGTACCAACGTTCGAATTTTCAGTGTGGAATTAAACTCAATCTCGCTTAGGGCTTTACGAGCATAATCATTCTTTCGAATGATTTCGTCTTGGCTCATTTTCGCCAATTTTTTACGGCTAGCATCCACCATCGAGATGTAGCTGTAAAAGTTCGATTCTTTACCCTTAAATATACTAAAGAACTGTTCCGCATCTTCACCAATTGAACTCTTGAATACATCTAGATTCACAATACTTGGAAGGATGTAGAGTACAGTTTTAAGACTACTATCCTTTTCCATCTCACTAATGATGGAATCCAGATTCGCTTTTAGCGCTGTAGTGATCGTAGACGTGATCGCCTCCATTCGCTCATGCATTTTTTCGGTATTGAGCTTTTCGTCTAAGATACGAGTAAGGTTAAGTCGGATTTTTTGAGGATTCTTGAATGCATCAACCAGTTTATTGAATGCCCCTTCAAAATCTGAAATCTTCATGTCTGCCCCAGATAGAACGAAGTACATCATAATGAGCTGGAACATCTCTACTTGAGCAACGCGATCTGAGCACTCTTTGCTTAATCGTTCTTCAGAAATCGGCTGACCTTTATCATCCACAATATCCTTCAGCAGCAATGCTTTATTGATAGTATGCAGACGAGCTTCATAAGCAGTCAGCATGGTATCTGTACCCGAACGGTTGCCTTTGCTTGTCTTATAATTGATCTGCAACTTAGAGTTAAATGAACTTACTTTTTCCTCTTTAACAAACTCCCCATTCACTCGAAAGGCATAAGTGACTTCACGTTTTAGAGATAGCCCTTCCTTATCCTCATGACGAATATCATTCATTTCAATTTTTGGTTTTACCCAGATTGGCAAAGCATCTGTTGCTCCAACATAGGCCAGCAAACCATTAAAATCAACTTTACCTACAGCGCCATAGATAGCACTAAAGTCAATACCATAGTCCTTAATGGTTTCCGTTGTCTCCTCATTCCATGGAGCAATTCGATTACCAAAAATCTCAAAGAAAGCAATTGCTTTACGGATATAGGAAACAGCGGACTCACGCTTGAAATCGTTACGCTCAGTCTTCTCAATGTGATCCGCAATGATCTCCATAATTTTGAAGCAATTTCGGATACGAGCTCGTGATAGTGCTTTGATTTCTACGAAATGAAGTAGATTTTGGATATCATTATTTTCAGCAGAACATTCATCATCAAGAATTTCCTGCATACGTTCAGCAACCTCTAATGGCATCTTTTCACCAGCTGAGTAGGACTGCTTCACAATGGCTTTGATTGCCTCGCAAACCTCTTTCACCCATTGAGGTTTGCTGATTTCTTCAGTAACAGTGAAAAGTCGTAATTCGCCATCTTTTGCTTTTAAGTCGTTTGTATATTGCAAAGAAGCTACTTTAGATTGTCCTTTGACTTGCATAGGATACTGAGAATTTTTGGCAATCACTGGATCAGAATATTTGAGATCGCCTAAGAATTGGTTGAGAAAATTCAGTGCCATACCTGTCGGAGCATTTTGAAGTACTTGCTGAACAATTTCAGACATCACTTGGTCTAAATCACGATAGGTCTGGGCAGTTTTAGCTTCAGATTCCTTATCAAATAAAGTGCTTATTCTGAGTTTTGAATCTTCAGGTAATAATTGAATATCTTTGATGATGTTATAAATTGGCTTTGAATCGTTTTTAGTCCCGATCTGCTTAAATACTGCAGACACAAAAGCGGTGGCATCAAAATGCAAATTATGAGAAGGCCCATAATAATTGAAGAAATGATCTGATTGATGGTTTTTAAGAGTCCCCACCATAGCTTTTAATAAAGGGGAAAGAATTATTTTAGGTGCGAGTGTACTTAGTTCAGTACTAGAACCATTGTTATTTAATTGCATTAAGTTTTATCCATGACAAAGTTGGCACTAAGAGGTATTTTTATATTTATTAAATATCAAAATCCTCTGTCTGAACTTTGATCATATTTTTTTTAATTAAGAATGTAAATATAAATTATTTAGAGATTTCTTAAATCGCCACACATATCTTGATATTATGGGAGTAATTAAATCATATTGATAACCATAATTTTCTATATAACTTGGAAACTTGTACAGTAAAATGACTTCATAAACAGACGCGGATTAAAAACCATGGAATCCTTGGTAGCCTATAAATAACCGAGGTTATAAGTAGAGGTTAAGCAGCCATTAAAGGTGATCTTCCTTTGTTAGCTTGGTGTGGTCTTTCATGATTCGAATGCCACACCCAATCAGTTATGTAATCCTTGTGTCCTGCCATTTTTCAATAGCTAATCGTTTGAGAATAATGAATAGTGCAAATTTATAATGACTACTAAAACTCTCCGACTATAGAACCAGTTGGATATTTTTTAGGAATTTCAATTTTTTTGAGCTATAAGAATAAAATCAGGCATGTTTTTTCCAAAGTACATTCAGCCACTTCTCATCGCGATCAGGTCGCTGATCTACTGTAATCCACTGTTTTAATACCCTAACCCCATTCAACTGGTCTAACAATTCCTGAGCCTGCTCTTCATTTAAGTCAGTAAACGCCCTACCGCCTTTTACTCTATCTGCTGTTCCATATTTAAAAGACATATAGCACACACCGCCACGGCGTAATGCAGCATGAATACGTTTTAAAACATCAGGGAGACTGTTACGAGCACAATGTAGTAAAGAGGCACATGCCCATACCCCATCATAAACATCGTGCATATCAAGCTCATAAAAACTTTGCTGCTGAACAGCGATACCAGTCAGTTGGCTCGCTCGTTCGACCAATACTTCAGAATAGTCGATAGCATCAACTTGATAGCCTTTATTTTTAAAAGCCAAAGTGTCACGCCCTGAGCCACAGCCTAAATCCAGGATGCGAGCAGAATCTGGCAACTCAGCTAAAAATGGTTGGTATAGGCTTTCCATATCCACATACAACGTGGCTTGTAAAAATTGATCTGCGTATTGGTTGTAATAGTCTATTGTTTTCATATTGGTTGCTTAGGCTAAACACTGACCCCAGTCTACTAAAAAAGAAAAAGATAAGGGAGCATTTGCTCCCTTATCTTTTTAGTCAAATAAATCTGCTCTTACTTCTTCCAAAGCACGATCTGACTTAAAACGATTACATATCGGGTGAATAATTGCTCCATTTTCTAAAACACCATAACCACCTTCTGCTTTCGATTCTCGATGATCTACTTCAGTCGACTCAAGGTATAAAGCGCTATCACATACTTCGCAATAGCTCCATGTTTTCCTTTCCTCACGTTGATAAAGATTTCTTTTGGTCGCGAGTGAAAAATTTAGAGGTTTTTTCTTCTTTGTTAGTCTTACTGATTTCACAAAGCTCACAACATCATCCACAATGCTCTCATCATAATCACCACAAAAACGGTCAAGGTAAAAATCATTAAAATTAATATAATCAAATGATTGACTCATCGAAAGAATGACGGTGTTCAAACAAACTTCATCTTCAAAATCTAAATCCATATTGAGTCCAATACAGATGAAGGCTTGATACACGTTCTTCAATCGCTCATGTGATCTGATCCCACTACCAAACTTACCGACAGTTTCTTTGATGGCCACAGGAATTTTTTCAATTAAACTTTCAACACCACGGCGTGCTCGAGTAAATCCAATAAAATCTATCTTTTTATTCTGTATTTCAAAACAGTCTTCTTCAATTTCACAGACGATAGAGAACCAGGCCAAAAAGGATGTCACTTGAAAACGATTATCTTTATAAAAATATAGTTTTGGGTGTAAGCCCAAACTTGGAATCCGAATACTAATTGGTGGTGTAGCGATACGACACAGCACAACTCTAAGTTTTAGCATTAAATTTTCTACACGCTGACCTTGGTCTATATTCACAGTATTCTGACTAGTATCACCAAACATGATATTCAGGAGTTCATTGACCAAGCCGATTTTTTTACCGTGTGTTAAATCTGGCTCTAAAAGTATTATCTTAAAAAGATGATCATGAATTTGCTCACCCAAAGTGATCACTTCATTTATCCGCTCGTAATTCAGTTCAGCCAAGTTGGATTTATTATCGTTTATATAACAACACGCATAAATCACATAAAAAGCATCACTTCCCCTATTTTGTAAATGATATTCTTCATCTGGATCTAATCGTTTCGTATCCGAATTGATTGAACAAAAGGCTTTTCGAGCTTCCTCAGGTGTCCCAATGACTTCAATAAAATTAATTTTGGTTGATTTTAATTTTTGCTGAAACTCAGAATCGCTACATAACTCTTGAAAATCAGCTAATCCACCTAATCGATTACGAATCTGACGAATATCTCGTTTTTGTGGTGCCGTGAATTTTGGGGCTCCTATTACTTGCTCATCAATAAAGTATCTTTTGATCCAAGCATAGATAATTGAAATCCTGTGCCCACCATCGATGATATAAATATTACCAGCAGCATCTTTCCAATAGCGAACGCATAAATTGACATTACGATCATTCAAACAGTTTAGAATAAACTCCTGAATTTCAGCAGGGCTCCAACACTCTGTGGAGCGTTGATTGTCTGCTTTATATAGTTTTTCTAGGATCTCATGGTTGGCGAAGTCATAAAGTGATATTTCAAAGTTATGGTGCAGATTTGAGTGCGACATTTCGTCAGGCACCATCATTTTTCTTTGAATAATATTGGTCAAAAGCTTAGTACGGGCCATTTTATTTTCTCTAGGCAATACTTCTCTATATCTCGTAAGATTACGAAATTTATAAAAGTAAAATTAATTAAACATGACGAAAATTTATTTCGAAAATTTTATTCTTTAAGAACAGAAGAAATAGCTTGGAGAAAATAAGGGATATTATAGAAAATGTTCATGTCTAGTTCCTGTAGTAATTAATTACAAACAAGCTTCCAACTTTTCCACGAGATGGAGGCAAGCCAAACAGGGGTGGAAATACCGTACTACAGAAGACGGCCAGTCATAGACTGCCCTGCTTGGCCTACCATTACGATAGACTAAACATAGTTAACGCAAAAAACCGCCAAAGCGGTTTACTGCTTCTGTAGTAAATTCAGGTTTCCACGCCTGGTCACAGATTTTGCTGTAACATCTTTATCTTATGTGCATAAATTCAATTGGTCAAATTTTATGATTAATATTTGATCAATTGATTCAAAAATAATTACCTATATTTTTATAGGCTTAAGGATACAGATGAGTATCTTATAATTTCTAATATTTAGTTGATGTAAACTTATTCGAATGAAGATGTATATATTTGAACGGCGTATTTTAATAAGGGAAGTAGATTGAAACTGCAAATTTTATCGGATACTCATAATTCCAAATATTCGATATCAGAACAAGCTGACGTCATTATTCATGCTGGCGATTTTTCTAATCGCTTAAGTGGTGCAATTGAGTTTGCCGAAAAATGTAAATCTCTCAATAAAAAATTTATCTTTGTTTTAGGTAATCATGATTACTACAGCTCTAACTACAGTTCAGTCGTGAATTTCTTGAAAGAAAACTACCCAAAAAATGCACTACTTGATGACAACCATATCAAAATTCAAGATAAAATATTTGTTGGCGGCACGCTGTTTACGAACTTTCGCTCCAATTCACCACTTACATCTCCTGAGGTACTTTTACAGTCCCAAAAAGATGCTGAACAATCGATTTATGATTTTGATCAAATCATGATTGACAATGATCATCGAACGATAACTGCTAATGACTACATAGAATTATTTAAAAAATATCATGAAAATATTATGAAATTTAAGGATCAAGATAATGTGAGTGTCATTACTCACTTCCCGCCTCATTTAGCTTGTCTTGATCCATATTGGGGTACGCATCCTGTCGCATCAGCCCTCAATCCCTATTTTATTAATGACCTAGATGTAAAAGGCTTTAAGTTATGGATTGCAGGACATACGCATACATCAGTGGATACTGTAGTCGATGGATGTAGATTAGTGATCAATCCATTGGGTTATCCGCCAGAGCAAGGTAAAAATGGGTTTAGAGAAAATTTGATCATCGAAGTTTAAGTAGGCATACTCGTGTTGAAGCAATTTAAACCAACTCTAATATCATACATCCTATAGTACTGTTGATTTAGCTTCTAGACCATGAACCATGGCGAAACTCATCTCGAATCCTTTAGACCCAGAAAATGATTGGAAAAATAAAATTGCAGATCAAACACTTGACGATTTAATCGAAATTACCAAGCTTAAAAGCTTAACCAAATTGTATCACCTGTAGATGCGTACATAGCTTCAGCAGTTTCTTTCAACACATCACTATCATCCGTTTCCATTGATAGTTCATCACATGCAGGATACCTACTATCGCTTGTGGAAAATAAGCTAGATTGAGCCGTAGTACTATGCTGTATAAATCTAGTTCTATCTTGCTTTAAAAGCTGCACACCATGGTAGCTAGCACGCATTTGATTTAATACTTGAAGACGTCTTTCATTTGTAGTCATTATTACTTTTCTCGACATCGATTGTCTCCTTGATTTTTATCTGAAATTAAGATTAATAAATTATGATATAAATTAAAATTGAGTAATGATCTAACTATCTCGCAATACCTCATTAAAATCACAGCGATAAAATAAAAACTTAAGTAATGCCTTAAAAATCAATCATCTAGAAACTCCATCTTTTCTTAATCAGTTCTGACGATTTTCGTAGGAAGTTGGTCAACTCCGTTTAGTATAGCCTGGATATAATCCTCCTTTATTATTTCATCTTTTTGATTTTTTACTGAGGATTCATCGGCTTTTTTCGCATTATCTTTAGAAACAACCCGATCTACCACAATATCTATCTCACTTTACAAATTTTTCAAGATCTTGCTCTTTAGCACTCTGATACGAAGACGAACTATTAATTAAAAAATGTGCTCTTCTGAATGCCAGTTCTTGCTTAATTTCTTGATCAGCCATACTGGTCTCACCGTGATTTTTTATGTATTCAGCTCGTTTTTGCATAAATGCTTGCTCTCGCTCTTGAACGCTAGAATTCACCACCGTATGTACTATTTGACGAGTAGCCACATAATTATAGGCAATTACTCCGCAAAGTACGATTAAAAAGAAACTGAGTTGCCTCTTTACACTTCGACTCACAAATAATCCTTTAATATTCAGTCAATACTGAAGTTATCATGTACTCATGAAGATGAATTTAAAAACTATAAGGGCTGACACTATAAAGTTTCATTACTCGCCCCTAGGGTTAAACTCTTTAAATTCATCAGCATTGCTAGCAAATTCTGTAAAAAAGTTATGCCATGTAAATAATGACTCTAATTCCTGTTGGTTTTGAATCGGTTTAGGCAACTTATATCCAATGACCCAATATGGTGCTGTACAGCAAACATGCTCAGGTATAAGGACTTGCTGTAAGGCTGTTTCAGCACTTACTAAATATAAATTATCGTCTAAATAAACGATATTTCCTTGTAAAGCTTCTTGAATACAATGATCTACATCTATATGCGTATGCTTCATTTAGTCCACCTCTATTTTTTGAAATCGCATTCTTAAACCTGTTAAATTATTTAACGCAGTAATTAATCTGGGCTAAACTCCAACGGCGATAGATGACTGCTAAAAATAAATCACTAAAGATTTTTTGGCAGGTGTGATGTGTGCTTAAAAAACAGGAGGGTTTAACTTGGTAAACTATACATACTCATTAGGAGTTTACCATGAGCAAGAAACAG
>NZ_JAMFKZ010000004.1:0-181705 GCF_023488045.1 Acinetobacter sp. ANC5681 | reverse complement strand
CCGAACTCAGAAGTGAAACCTCTTAGCGCTGATGGTAGTGTGGCATTTGCCATGTGAGAGTAAGTCATCGCCAGCTTTTAAATACTAAACACCCCTAACCTAATGGTTAGGGGTGTTTTTTTTGGCAAAGAGTTTTATATACTGCTCTTTTATTAAAATTATTATTCAAATTCTATGAAATAATTAGATTGGAAAGATGAGGCTGAATTTTTCAATAAGTTAAAAGATCGCTATGTAGACGGATTGGAGTTCTGCAGAATAGCCTATGATCTATTTGAATATGTTAAAGAGCACGATCGAGATGGTTATGAGTTAAGCAAAAGACCTCGTAATATAAAAGAATTAATAGACGAAATTCTTCCAATTTCAGTATATGTAAGAACTAAATATAGATTAGGAAATTATATTCAAGTATGTTGGACATCACGTACAGCATGTTTTGATGCTGAAATTAAAGTAATGGAGGAAAGTTATTTCCTAGACGTAACTTGTGCTGTACACCCTAAAGAATATTTGGTAAGAGAATTATTAAATAAGCAGGGGTATTGTTATGCAACTGATGGAGTTAAGAAGATTGGTAAGGATATAACTACAGAATGTATTAGCAATGAGTAAAAATTATCCAGAAAACACAATTTTAGTTATTTGTTGCGAGTTAGATATAGGCTGTTTTTCAAAAGAATGGAATATTTTAGAAGAAAAAGTTAGAGCTTTAAATATTGAACATAATTTCAAATAGATTTTTATATATGATAGCTCTACTGAAAAATCATTTACTATGAGTTAAATTAGGTCAATTTATAGTTTTAGGAAAATGATTATGAAACTCAACTCTTTTTCTCCACTGCCTGAAGATGATGAAGAACTGCATCTCCCTGAGCTAGTGTATTGGGCATCCCTTGGTGATGTGGAACAAGTCGAGCAATTATTGGTAGAGGGAATAGATCCAAACCAGACCGATGATGAAGGTTATAGTGCGCTTCAAGCTGCTGCCGAGAATGATCATTTAGCTGTGGTGAAACTACTAGTGAGTAAAGGAGCAAATGTCGCTTATAAAGGCGAATATACTGCGCTGCAGCTTGCAGAAATGGCAGAGCATGACGAAGTGGTTGTCTATCTAAAAACTCTTTAAATCACGCATAAAATGATAAATAAAAAGAAGCCCCATCATCCTGACGGGGCTTCTTAGTATTCAGCTTCTTGTCGTTTATATTCCTTATGAACGACCGCTTCCTGCGTATCTTGTTATTTTCAATGAGACTTCCTGTCTCTTTATGATTTATATGATATGTGAAAACTTGAGAATGGGATATTCGCCAATCGCTGAGATTGTTGTAGGTTTTGGCGTACATCAATCGGGAATGATGAAATGATAAGCGATAAAAAACGGAATCCATAGATTCCGTTTCTCAGCTTATTAGGATTTAGAAATGAACATCTAAACCGATATAAGGACCTTTAAAATTAAATTTAAGATCGTTTTTTTCGTAGTCATCTAATTTAATGTCTAAGATACGGTAGCCAGCTTTCAAGCCAACATCGACCAACAGATTATCAATAAAGTTATATTGTAATTCTGCTTGCGCATCAGTAATTTTAGTATCATTAAAGTTGCTATATAAGAGTTCTGCTTTGGCACTTAGACCAGTAAACGGCAGTTTTACACCCGCCGATCCATAGATCACAGGTACAGTTTTATCGATATCTGTTTTGCTTAAACCGAGTGTTTTAACATCACCATTTAAACTGGTTGCGCCTAAACCAATATCTGCATTTACGATAGTATCCAAGATTTCATAATATAAAATGAAATCGGTATGGTCTATGTTCAAGTCATAAACTGGCTGACCTGCGACTTCTTTTTCTGTCTGTGACTTTAAATTCACATAGCGAATTTTTGCATTTGGAATCAGTGGAATTGGGTGCTCAAATGCAAGCGAAACCTGTGCAGATCCCTTACGATCAAGGTCTTGATCTGGTGCAGATGTTTGTGCAGCCATATTGGCTTCACCGTTGTAATTCCAGTAGCTGAGATCGCCTTTTAGACCAATCATATCTGCTTGTGCTAGACCACACAGACTTGTCCCTAAAGCTATGATTGATATTTTTAATATTCTCATTCAATTGTCCTAATTCATATCAAAAACCGTAATGAATTGTTGTGAATTCATCAGTGATTGGGCGAATCATATAGTGATATTTGAAAATATACAGTAGTCTAATTTTAAATTTTAATTATGGGATGAAGAATAATGACCGATGCACAAAATGTTGTGGATTATCCTTTGTATGTCGCAGGGAAAGCAGTAACGACAGGTCAGTGGTTAGAAGTTCATGATAAATATACTAATACGGTCTATGCTCGAGTTGCGTTAGCAGATGAAAAAGTGTTGGAAAAAGCAATTTCTGCTTCAGTTAAAGCTGAGGTAGATATGGCGACGCTTAAGCCATTTGAAAAACAAAAAGTTCTATTACATTGCGTTAAACGTTTTAATGAATTACGTGAAGAATTGACAGAAATATTGATTGTTGAAGGGGGTAAGCCGCGAGGTGCTGCAAGTGCCGAAGTGGAACGCCTGATAAATACTTTCCAATTGGCTGCAGATGCGGTCACACAACTTGATGATGGTCGAATGTTGCCTTTGGCAGTAACGCCTGCGGCTGCTCGTTTTCGAGGTATGGTTAAGCATGTGCCAATTGGTGCAGTTTCGCTGATTAGCCCATTTAATTTCCCTTTAAATCTGGTTGCACACAAGATCGCACCTGCAATTGCAGCAGGTTGTCCATTTGTATTGAAGCCTGCGAGTTTGACACCGATCAGTGCATTAATGATTGCCAAAGTTTTGGCGGAAACTGATTTACCAAAAGGCTCATGGTCAGTGTTGCCTTGTGATCGCCAAGCAGCGGATATTTTGGTAACAGATGATCGTTTTAAATTACTCAGCTTTACGGGGTCAGATCAGGTTGGTTGGGACATGAAAGCGCGTGCAGGGCGCAAGAAAGTTACTTTGGAACTGGGTGGCAACGCTGCGGTTCTGATCGATGCTGATACCGTGATTGATGAGGCGCTGATTGATCGTTTGATCAGTGCCGCTTATGGGCATGCAGGGCAAGTTTGTATCAGTGTGCAGCGGATTTTAGTGCATGCTGATCTTTATGTGGAAGTGAAAAAGAAACTGATTGCGAAACTGAAAAAAATTAAAGTAGATGATCCAAAGCTCAATACCACATTGGTAGGTCCGATGATTAAGGAAGCTGAAGCTGTTCGCCTGAAAAAATGGGTTGATAAAGCCGAGAAAAAAGGGGCAAAGGTTCTGACGGGAGGACATTTACAAGGCGTATTATTTGAACCGACTTTACTGGAGAATGTTGATGCCAAACTAGAAATCTATAAGGATGAAGCATTTGGCCCCGTTGCCATTTTAGAAAAATTTAAAGAGTTTGAGCAGGGTATTAATACAATTAATCAAAGTCGTTTTGGTTTACAGGCAGGGGTATATACGCAAAATCTGAATAAAATGCTGTATGCATGGGATCATTTGCATGTTGGTGGAGTCATCATTAATGATGTGCCTACATTCCGTGTCGATAACATGCCGTATGGCGGTGTGAAAGACTCAGGCTTAGGTCGCGAAGGAATTCACTCAGCGATTCGTGATATGCAAGAAGAACGCTTGCTCGCAATTAAACAATAAAATAGAAGTTCAAGCGGAGTTCTGGCTTCGCTTGATTAGGTTGTATACTTGATTTTATAAATTGACTGTAAGGTCAAAATTTCATTCAGTTAAAAAATAATCAGTTATTTAAAAAACCTAATTTTTCAGACAGAAATTACAGTAAAAAGAAATAAAAACAGGTATTGTTCGGCTATTAAAAAGCAGAAAAACAAAATCCAATCTTTAAGGAAGATGGTTTGGTTTTTGCTTGTTTGTTCATGAAAATGAGAGGCCCACAAGGTTGGAATTTCATGCAAGCAAAACAATATTTTTTATGGCACTTTTCATGTCTGTTGGATAATAAAACCTAACGCAGTATGAAAAATGCCAGCGGTATATATTTAGGTGTCATATGGCAGATTCTCGTGAAAACTGGACATCACGATCTGGTTTTATTATTGCAGCCGTTGGTTCGGCTGTAGGTTTAGGTAATATTTGGCGCTTTCCTTATGTTGCCTATGAAAATGGTGGTGGTGCGTTTCTTATTCCGTATTTACTCGCACTAATTACGGCTGGTTTACCTCTTTTATTTTTAGATTATGCGACTGGACATCGTAGTACAGGCTCACCCCCTAAAGCATATCGTGCTTTATTTAAAGGTGGTGAAACACTAGGTTGGTGGCAAGTCTGTGTCTGTATCATTATTGGTTTGTACTATGCCAGCGTACTGACGTGGGCGGGAAGTTATGTGTATTTCTCGATTGGTCAGGCGTGGGGCAGTGACCCAGAAAGTTTCTTCTTTAATACGTACTTACAGACCTCGAAAGCAACTGGCTTTGATTTGCAGTTTGTCAGCCATTTATTTTGGCCAATTGTTGGGATTTGGGCACTGACCTTAGTGATTTTGTATGGTGGTGTTAAAAAAGGTGTTGAATTATCCAACAAGATTTTCATGCCTTTGTTATTCGTCCTCTTCACAGTTCTGGTAATTCAATCATTACGTTTACCTGGTGCGGCTGAAGGCTTAAATGCATTCTTCACGCCGAACTGGTCTGCGATGATGGACTATAAAGTGTGGTTAGCTGCTTATGGGCACACTTTCTTCTCATTATCTGTTGGCTTCGGGATCATGGTGACATACTCCTCTTACTTAAAGCCGAAAACCAATTTAACAGGTTCGGGGTTGATCGTTGGTTTTGCCAATGCTTCAACTGAGATCTTGGCTGGTATTGGTATTTTTGCAGCATTGGGTTTTATGGCTCATACCGCGGGTAAAGAAGTACAAGATGTCGTCAGTGGTGGTATTGGTCTGGCATTTATTGCCTTTCCAAAAATCATTTCAAGCTTGGGTGCAGGTGCAGATTTATTTGGTCTATTGTTCTTCTCTTCGCTTTTTGTCGCTGGTATTTCTTCCATGGTCAGTATCTTGGAAGTACCGATTGCAGCCATGCAAGATAAGTTAAAATGGAGCCGCAAGAAAGCAGTAACCATCATTGGTGGTGGTAGCGCATTCGTTTCAGTTATCTTATTTTCAAGCGTAAATGCGATTAAACTGGTTGATATTGTGGATCACTTTATCAATAACATCGGGATTATTGGTGGTGCATTATTATCCATCATCAGTGTGGCTTGGTTTAAGCGTTCAGCTTTAATCGAACTTCGTGATCATGTGAACCGTATTTCGACGATTCAATTGGGTAAAGGTTGGGATTTCACTTTAACTGTGATCACCTCTTTGATCTTATTAACCACATTGAGCATGACTGTGTTTAACTTGGTCAAAAATGGTTACGATACGTATAGCATGAGCTTGCAAGGTATCTTTGGGTGGGGCAGTGTGATTTTCTGTGCTGTCGTTGCAGTTATACTCAGCAAAATGAAAGATCGCTAGGAGCGCAGTTATGAATACTTCAGCAATCGTGATGATGATCATTTCAATGGTGTTTTTATGGGGCGGACTTGCTTTGTCGATTCTGCACTTAATGAAACATCCAGAAGAGTTAGATGATGTTTTAGAAGAAGTTAAAGATCATCATACGCTTTAAAATAGATTCAAAAACAGCAGGCTTTGAAGCCTGCTTTTTTTTATTTTGATTATGCCAATTTTTTAATTCGGCAATAATAGAAACCATCGCCAGAGTGCGCAGACGGTAATAATTGGCGACCATAAGTCTGTTCAATACCCCAATCCGCATTGATTTTGATTTCTTCGGCATTGGCATGTGCGGCGAAGAATGCCGCCATTTGCTGTTCATTCTCAGCTTTTAGAATGGAGCAGGTGATATACAACAACGTTCCACCAACTTTGAGTTGTTGCCACATTTGTTGAAGAATCTGTTTTTGTAATTCAACCGTTTGTGCGATATCGGTTGATTGTCTTAACAGACGAATATCCGGATGGCGACGAATCACACCTGTTGCAGAACAAGGCGCATCTAGCACGATACAATCGACGGGTTCTGGTGTCTGCCAAGTGGTGGCATCAGCGGTAATAATCTCGACATTGTTGTCATTTAAGGCAAGACGTTCTAAATTTTCAGAAACACGCAATAAACGTTTGGCATCATGATCCAGCGCAATCAGTTTTTGAGGGTTAAAGCGCTCAAGAATATGTGCAGTTTTACCGCCTGGCGCAGCACAAGCATCGACAACAACTTTATTATCTAAGTTCGGTAACAGCGTCGCGCACAATTGGGCATGTTCATCCTGAACGGAAAAACCACCTTCTTCAAAACCTGGTAAATGGGTAATATTGCCCGTTTGTTCCAAAACAATACCCACATTTGAAAGCATGCAAGGATGAGCATCAATCTGCTCTTCGTCCAAAATCTCTAAATATTCGTTACGACTGACTTGGCGTTGATTGATGCGAAGAGTGAGTGGAGCGACTTGTTTTAAGGCTTGGCATAGAGTCTCTGCTTGCTCAGGCCAATCTTTTTTAAGTCGCTTGAATAACCAGCTTGGTAAACCATGCGTACTATTCAAAGCTGTTTGAAATTCCGCTGTTTCACGTGAAACACGACGCAGAATCGCATTCACCAAACCACTCATGGGTTCGAAACCAAGTTGCTTAGCCGCATTTACCGTTTCTGAAATCGCAGCATGTACTGGAATGCGCGTACATAAAATTTGATATAAACCTAGATATAAACAACTTTCGAGTGCTTCATTGTCTAATGGCTTTGTGAGCAATGGTAAGGTAATGGCTTTTAACGAATACCATTGGCGTAAACAACCTAAAGTAAGTTCGTGATATAAACCACGGTCACGTTCAGAAACGATATTGATATGTTGATTTAAAACAGAAGCCAAAGATTGCCCGTTTTGAACCGCCAAAAGTGTTTTGACCACTTGTGCGCGCAGATTCAAATTTTTTGCAGATGATTGATTCGATTGGCTCATGGGAGAATTTGTCCAAGATGTAATTTTTGAGTTTGGGCAATTTGTACAGGATTTAGGGCCTTGCCACCTGACCATTGCAGGCTGGTGAGGCACACCGCGGTATTGTCGCCACAGGCAACATGTACGCCTTGTTTATCAATTGCAAGAATTTCACCGACTTGTGCATCTGCCTTGTTGTGTTCAGAGAGCATTGAACTCCAAACACGTAAAGCATTATTTTCATCCAATTGAATAAAAGCCACAGGCCAAGGATTGAACGCTCGAATATTGCGATCGATTTGGATTGCAGTTTGTGTCCAGTCAATTCGTGCTTCTGATTTCACTAATTTATGTGCATAAACCGTGAGGGATTCATCTTGAACTTCACGTTTTTCGATAAAATCCTGCAAGCTTTGCTCTGACTCAAGCACGGCACAAATCGCTTCAGCACCTTGAGTCGCCAATTTGTCATGCAAGGTTGCAGAGGTATCTTCTGCTGTGATTGGGCAATAGGTTTTGTACATCATATCGCCTGTGTCCAAACCTGCTGCCATTTGCATGATGGTAATGCCAGTTTCTGTATCGCCTGTGGCAATGGCACGTTGAATCGGTGCTGCGCCACGCCAGCGGGGTAACAGCGAACCATGGATATTTAAACAACCATATTTAGGGGTATCTAAAACCGCTTGCGGTAAGATTAAACCATAGGCTGCCACCACCATGACATCTGCGCCAAGTGCAGCAAGTTCTTGTCGAGCAGCTAAACCTTCTTCAGTCGACGCTTTAAAATGCAGTGGTTGATAAACGGGTAAACCATGTTCAAGTGCCAGTTGCTTGACAGGAGAGGGAGTGAGTTTTTGCCCACGACCTGCCTTACGGTCAGGCTGGGTATAAACCGCAATGATCTGGTGTGATGTTTTTAATAATGCCGCCAATGCGGTTGCCGCAAATTCAGGCGTACCAGCAAAAATGATCTTCACAAAGATAATCCACAGAAAATTTGCCCCAAATTATAAGCCAAAAAACCACTAGCCCCTAATTAGGTGAAAGGAATTGTCTTTGAACAAAAAAGATAGGTTCGCCGGTCATCAGTTAAACGATAACTTGTAGTATGATGGGAAAAGCTCAGTATCATTTCGCCAGAGAGAATGTCTTATTCATCTCGAGCACACACTTGTTGGGAATACAAAATGCCTGATTATCGTTCAAAAACATCAACACATGGAAGAAATATGGCGGGCGCGCGCGGTTTATGGCGTGCGACTGGTATGAAAGATGAAGATTTTGGCAAACCAATTATTGCGGTGGTCAACTCATTTACCCAATTCGTTCCAGGTCACGTGCATCTTAAAGATTTAGGGCAACTGGTTGCACGAGAAATTGAAGCTTCTGGTGGTGTCGCAAAAGAATTTAATACCATTGCCGTGGATGACGGGATTGCCATGGGTCATGACGGGATGCTGTATTCACTACCATCACGTGATTTAATTGCCGATTCTGTAGAATATATGGTGAATGCACATTGTGCCGATGCAATGGTGTGTATCTCGAACTGTGACAAGATCACACCAGGAATGCTGATGGCGGCAATGCGCTTGAATATCCCAGTGGTGTTCGTATCTGGCGGTCCGATGGAAGCGGGTAAAGTCAAATTCCGTGGTGATGAAAAGGCAATCGACTTAGTTGATGCCATGGTCGTTGCAGCAGATGAAAGCTATACCGATGAAGAAGTTGCAGCATTTGAGCGTTCGGCATGTCCGACGTGTGGTTCATGTTCAGGTATGTTCACGGCCAACTCAATGAACTGTTTAACTGAAGCTTTAGGCTTATCATTGCCGGGTAATGGTTCTATTGTTGCAACTCACGCTAACCGCAAAAAACTATTCCTAAAAGCAGGTCGTTTAGTCGTTGAACTTGCGAAGCGTTATTATGAACAAAATGACGACAGCATTCTGCCACGTTCAATTGCAACCAAAGCCGCTTTTGAAAATGCGATGACTTTGGATATTGCAATGGGTGGTTCTACCAATACCGTATTGCATTTGCTTGCTGCTGCACATGAAGCAGAAGTTGATTTCACTATGGATGATATCGACAATTTATCTCGTAAAGTACCTGTATTGTCTAAAGTTGCACCTGCAAAGTCGGATGTGCATATGGAAGATGTACACCGTGCTGGGGGTATCATGGCGATCTTGGGTGAACTCGATCGTGCTAACTTACTGAACACCTCTTGCCCAACGGTACATGAACCTACTCTCAAAGATGCCTTAGACAAGTGGGATATTATCCGCACTGAAGATGCAGATGTTTATGAGTTCTATCGCTCATCACCAGGTGGTGTTCCAACTCAAGTGGCATTCTCACAAAACCGTTATTATTCAACTTTGGATGGTGACCGTGAGAAAGGTGTGATCCGTAATGCTGAACATGCTTTCTCTAAAGACGGTGGTTTGGCAGTCCTTTATGGCAACATCGCTTTAGATGGCTGTATCGTGAAAACTGCGGGTGTGGATGAATCGATTCTTAAATTCACGGGTACAGCGCGTGTTTTTGAAAGCCAAGATTCAGCGGTTGAAGCGATTTTAGATCATAAGATCGTGGCAGGTGACATCGTTGTCATTCGTTATGAAGGCCCACGTGGTGGTCCAGGCATGCAGGAAATGTTGTACCCAACCAGTTACTTGAAGTCGAAAGGTTTGGGTAAGGACTGTGCGTTGATTACTGATGGTCGCTTCTCTGGTGGTTCTTCAGGTTTATCAATTGGTCACGTGTCTCCAGAAGCAGCGGAAGGTGGTGCAATTGGTCTGGTTGAAGATGGTGATACTATCCAAATTGATATTCCGAATCGTACCATTCACCTTGATGTTGATGATGCAACCATGGCGCACCGCCGTACAGCTCAAGAAGCCAAAGGTTGGCATCCAGCGGAAGAGCGTAAGCGTAAAGTTTCAAAATCTTTGAAAATTTATGCTTTGCATTCAACGAGTGCTGCGAAAGGTGCAGTACGCGTTCTGTAAACTATTGCTAAGCGACAATGTTTATCATCCCTCTTTATTACGATAAAGAGGGACTTTTTTCTGATTTTATAAGATACTCATTATACTTATTTGCTCACTTGTTTGAATTCAAGTTAGAGAAAGCTTATCCATTCATCACTTTATAATCATTAGAGGCGATCGACATGTCTTTGTTACGTCGTTGGTTTGATCCCATCCGATCGAGTTGGTTCTATCAAAAACCTTCTCGTCAGGCGGTGTTGCCCACGGAACAGGGTTTAAGTATTTACCTGCGTTTAGACGATGTTTATAGCTATCTTGCAGTACAACAGCTTGATCAGCTCAATGAAATTTTGAGTGATGAACTAAAACCTTTAAAAGTGATTATTTCAAGACAGGGTGCTGAGCCTCCTAATGGTATGTCACAACAAGATTGGCAGAGTTATTGTTTGAATGATGCTAAAATTCTCGCCAAACAACATCGGTTTGGTTTCGATGAAACCCCTGAAATACCTAGTCCAGAAGCATTACAACAAGCAGAAATAATTCTAAAAAATACCCCTCTGAGAGAACACAATTTTTTACATTTACTCGAAGATGTATTCCACATGTTATGGCAACAACAATATGGGAAATTACGTACTCTTTATGCGATGGCAAGTCAGCATCAAACACCTCAAGATTATCCTGAACGTATTTTTAAAGATGTGCCTGTTGCAGCCAGTTACTTCGAATTTGGTGAGCGTAAATATCAGGCCGTTGATGATTTATTACGCCTTACACGCCGTTTGAAACAACAAAAATTACTCACCGGAAATCCAATTTTTCTGATTAATCATATCGAATGGCGTGAGCATCTCATTAATGATGGTGAGTCACTGACAGAAGTCCAAAGCTTACATCCAGAATTAGATCTGTATATTGCACTTGAAGACCCGATGAGTTGGCTATTATTGGCTTATATCAAAGAAGAACTGGCCAATTATTATAATATTCAATTGAGCGTTTATCCGCTGAGCTATCATGGGCGAGATTGGTTTGACTGGAGTTTGGCGACCCGTGTTTCCAAACGTACACAGGTGGCATTCACCCCATTCTGTCGGCCTACTAAAGAAGCAACTTATGAAATGGCGAAGCTGTTTTATAGTGTTGCAGAGGAACAGCAGGTGGATGTGATCCACCAGATTCTGGAAAGTGTCTGGACACGGGGTAGGGATTTATCCTTCAAGGCGCATTTTCAGCGAATGCAAAAGCGCTTGCAGATTGAACAGGTCACTGAACAGGATGTTGAAGCTTTGTTGAAACAGAATGATGAACTCTGTCAGCAAAAGCATCAGCCAGATTTTCCTGTACTGGAATTACGTATAGATGGACAGAGCTATGTTTTTAATAGTTTGTATCGAGTTTGGATGATTGAAAGTATTATCAGCAATGTTTTGGAAGATAAATATAAGCAGGAAAGTCAGGAATAAATAAAAAGGCAGCCGAAGCTGCCCACGATTCTAATGTTTATCTTTTAAACTGAATAACAGGTTCAGGAAAATCGCAGCAAACGTTGCGGTTCCAATTCCCCCTAAATTAAAGCTACCAAACAGTAATTCAAAGTTGCCTGCACCCAGAATAATGGTCACTGAAGCCACAATCAGGTTTTTATTATTAGAAAAATCGACTTTATTTTCGATCCAGATTTTTGCACCTGCAATGGTAATTAAACCAAATACTACGATCGAAGCACCCGTAAGGACTGCTGTCGGGATCGTACTAATCACTGCGCCAAATTTAGGAGACAGCCCCAAGAAAATTGCAAATACGCCAGCGATTACAAATACAATCGTAGAATAAACACGGGTGACTGCCATCACACCAATATTTTCACCATAGGTGGTCATACCCGGTGCGCCAACACTACCAGATAAGGTCGTTGCAAGACCATCCGCAACAAAAGCTTTACCCAGTTGAGGTGTAAGATCTTCACCTGTCATTGAACCGACTGCTTTGATGTGACCTAGATTTTCAGCGACTAAAATCAATGCAACGGGAGCAATAATTAAAATTGCATTTAAATCAAAAGTTGGGTGTGAAAAAGTTGGGATGCCAAACCATGCTGCTGCTGCGATTTGGGAGAAATCAATCGGTTTACCAAATCCTAGAATATTTGTTGCAACCACATATATGGCATAAGCAATCAATAAACCTACTAACAGTAATAAACGTTGTAATAAGCCCTTGGTAAATACAGCAATAATGCCCATGCTTAATACAGTGATGAGTGCCATCCACATTTCAAAAGGCTGTCCAGCAACGCCTTTAATAGTAACGGGTGCAAGGTTGAGACCAATAATCATCACCACAGCGCCTGTGACAACAGGTGGCATGAGTTTCTCAATCCAACGCGTGCCTGTGAGCATGACCGCAAAACCGATCAAGGCATAAAAAATACCACAGGCAACAATTCCACCAAGCGCAACTGCAAGGTTTGGATTGGCTCCTGACCCAGTAATATGACCAGTTGCGGCTGCAACGACACCAATAAATGCAAAGCTTGAGCCTAAATAACTTGGAACACGACCACCCGTGATCAAGAAGAAAATAATAGTACAAATCCCTGACATTAAGATGGCAAGGTTGGGGCTAAAGCCCATCAGAAGGGGTGCAAGAACAGTTGCACCAAACATTGCAAATGCGTGTTGTACCCCTAATACCGCACTTTGTAAGGGCGGTAAATATTCATTTGTCGCGACAGGGCGATGATCAATCTTTCCCTGATACGGCTGCCATTTTGGAAACCAATTTGACATAGATGAGACTCATTATGTGATATCAGCGGGTATGATACCCTGTCTTAAAAAGAGCTTTCACCTATAAGTCATTGAGAATATTGCCAGATCATGTTTTTTACGTCTGTATTTTTACCTTTTGGTAAAATGTGTTTCAAAATAACCTATCGTATTTATTATTTATTTTTTTCTAAATTATTTGAAAAGCTAACTATCTTATTTAAAAAATATTTTCTAATTTTTTTCTAAAAATGGAATGTTTTGCCAATTTTGCCATCAACACCTGTGATTTATGTTGATGGCAAGGCTCTTATTTAGCCGGTATTGCGCAAACCTGCCGCAATGCCTGCAATACTCACCATTAAGGCATGATCGACAGGGCTATGCTCGGTTTGATGCTCGGCTAAATACAGACGACGGCGTTTCATTAACTCTGCTTGCAGTAAATGTAAAGGCAATAAATACGGTTTACGCACCTGCATGGATTGATCCAATACTTCATTATTACTTAAAAGCTTAGACTCACCTTTGAGACTGAGTAGAGTATCTACAGCATTTTGTAGGCGTTGGCGTAATTCAACCCCCAAGTTTTTTAAGTCCTGATCTTGGGTGAGATGAGATTCATAGTACAACGCAATATCTGCATCAGATTTGGATAAAACCATTTCCAGCATATCAATTAAAGTTTGGAAATACGGCCACTGTTCAAGCATTTCATTTAAGGTGTTTTTGTGTTGTCCATGTACCTGATTGATCGCCGTGCCTGTACCCAACCAAGCGGGCAGCATCAAGCGGATTTGTGTCCATGCAAATACCCAAGGAATCGCTCGAAGAGATTCTATGCCACCGCTGACTTTTCGTTTGGCTGGGCGTGAACCAAGCGGTAGCATTTGTAATTCTAACTCAGGCGTGACCGTGCGTAGATAACTGACAAAATTCGGATTTTCACGCACAGTTTGTCGATAAACCTGTACCGATAAATCAGTCATTTGATTCATTAAGTCTCGCCATTGTTTCTTTGGCTCTGGCGGTGGCAATAACGTTGCTTCTAATGTTGCCGCTGTATAGATTTCCAAATTTTGTAGCGCGATGCCTTCTAAACCAAATTTAAAGCGAATCATTTCACCCTGTTCAGTGACACGAATTGCTCCAGAGATTGAGCCTGGTGGTTGTGAGAACAAGGCTTGTTGTGTTGGTGCACCGCCACGACTGATTGAACCGCCACGACCATGAAATAGAGTCAATTGCACCCCATGTTCTCGAGCGACAGCGGTGAGTTCTTCTTGCGCACGATATTGTGCCCAGTTTGCCGACATAAAGCCCGCATCCTTTGCCGAGTCTGAATAGCCGATCATCACTTCATGTTTGCCTTGAATATGCTGTTTATACCAATGCATATTGAATAAGGTATTCATGGTTTTGGCTGCGCCATCAAGATCTTTTAAAGTTTCAAATAAGGGCACCACTCGAAGCGGATGCTGAATCCCAGCTTCTTTTTGTAAGAGTAAAACAGCTAAGACGTCGCTTGGATATTCTGCCATCGAAATAATATAGGCACCCAAGCTCTCAGTTGGTTGTTCAGCCAAAGTGCGCATGGTCGCAAAGACTTCGAGTACATCAGGATGTTGAATCAAGCTGCCTTCAGGTTCATTGAAATATTTAGGCAGTAAAGGACGTTTACTTTGTAGTTCCTGAATAAGGAAGTTTTGACGAGCCTGTTCAGTCCATGATTCAAAATTACCTAGACCTAGATATTCAGTAATCGCTGAAATGGCTTGACGATGCCGCCCTGATTCTTGGCGAATATCGAGTTTGAGTAACTCAATTCCAAAGCAATTGATTCTGTATATAAAATCAAGCAATTGCCCATTGGCGATTTCAGCGAGGTTACTCTCGATTAAGGAGCGATAGCAGAGTAATAAGGGCTGTAATAATTCATCTTTATTTCGAATGATCTGACTATCATCAGCTTCATGGCCTTGTAAGCGTTGGCCTAAACAATAGCGAGTCGCTTTTAAACGTTCACGGGTGTCGCGCAGATATTCACGATAGGGTTCAGGGTGTTCATAGCCTAATGCTTGAGTCAGTTCCTCAGAACAACTTTGAATGGACAGTTCCCAACGCAGATTTTCAATATCACGCAAATACAAATCAGCAGCTTGCCAACGTGATAACCATAATACTTCTTGGGTGACTTGATGGGTGACATTGGGATTGCCATCACGATCACCGCCCATCCATGAGGCAAAGCGAATTGGCGCGATATTGAGCGGTAAGTTTTGTTCACAATGCTGTTGAGTCAGTTCATTCAGCTCACGAATAAACTTAGGTACGGCATTCCACAAAGTTTGTTCAATTGTTGCAAAGCCCCACTTTGCTTCATCGACAGGGGTCGGGCGATGTTGGCGAATTTCGTCTGTCTGCCAAGCTGAACTGACCAATTGTTTCAGGGTGGCGATGGTTTGTTGGCGTTCACGAGGCGTTAGTTTTTGCTGATCCAGTTGAGATAGGCAATCGGTAATATCATCATATTTTTGAATCAAGGTACGACGGCTGACTTCGGTTGGATGCGCTGTGAGGACCAATTCAATTTTTAAATCGCAGATTTGTTCGAATAATTGTTTTGAGTTGATCTGCTCAGTTTTGAATTTTTCAAATAAATGTGACAAAGGATTTGGATTAGGGGCTTGTTCGTCAAACTCAGCCTGACGGCGGTTACGCACCACATGATATTGTTCCGCAATGTTGGCGAAGTTCAGAAAATGTGAGAATGCGCGAGTCAGCGGCAAAATCTCTTCATCTTTTAAACCGAGAAACAATTGTTCGAGCTGTTTTTCTGCCTCGATCTGGCCGTCACGTGCACCTTTGGCTAATGTGCGAATTTGTTCAATCTGATTAAACAAATCTTGCCCAGCATGTTGCTTTAAGGTCTCTCCAAGTAAATTGCCGAGTAAACGAACATCTTCTCGTAATGGCGCAGTGATTTGTTGTGTCATTATGCTTCTCCTCTGCTCATGTCTTGACTATAACCTGATTGTCAGACATTCCAAGTGGAGATCGTAAATAAATGTGAATTTTATCTAATTTTTAGGTTGATATTTAAGCAAAAAAAGCTCAATAGCCTGTTCAATCATCTGCTCAATTTCAACTGTGGTTGGTACCGAATCCAGACCCAGTAAAACCTTGTGGTGGCGTCTGCCGAGCATCAGTGCCACAATCAGTTCGGTCTGTTTAAGGGGATCATCTGCCTGAATAAAGTTGAGTGTGATGGCCTGCTCAAAAAAACCACACCAGACATGACACATGCGGGTATGTGAGGCATCAAAAAACTGTTGGGTGAGGGGGCTTTGTTCAGCCGCGAGTTCAAACAGCACCCGATCCAGCTTCATCGCTTCAGGCAGGTAAATAATGCTTAAGGCACGCTGACACATTAAATATAGTGCCTGCCTAAAGTCGGACTCAGGTGTGAGTTCAAACTGTTTCGCCCGAATGGACTCTTCACAGCTTTCCTCGATCGCACAGATAAACAGGTTAGCCTTGTCCTGAAAATGGTTGTACACCGTGAGTTTAGTCACGCCTGCTTCTTTGGCAATTTGGTTCATATTGGTGGCGTGGTAACCCATTTTTAAAAAAATAGATTTTGCAGCCTGTAAGATTTTGGCTCTTTTTTCTAAATCTTTAGGGCGACCACTGTGAATTTGCACGTTAGCTGTCTCATTTAATTCAATTCAAAATCAAAATGCTAGATTTAATTTTTAATTAGTGTACTCATGAGTATATTAATTAAAAAATAAACAATCTATCATAATGTTCATATTGTGCCTTAAAAAATCAATTTGAATAAGAGCGAAACAGAGATGAATCTGCTAAATCATGTAATTGTGGGGTTGCTCGTACTCAGCAGTGTCACTTTAACAGCATGTCAAAAAGAGGTTCCCAAGACAGAGGAAATTCCTTATGTCATGGTGACGCAGCCGAATACGAATCATATCGATCAAAAAAGTTATGCAGGTGATGTTCAAGCCAAGCAACAAACGGCATTGGCATTTCGTGTTGGGGGACAAATTACCGAACGTTATGTTGAGGTCGGGGATCGGGTCAAAGTCGGACAGGTTTTGGCTAAACTAGATGTCAAAGACGCACAATTGCAAATGAACGCTGCCAAAGCTCAATTGCAAAGTGCTGAAGCAGCAGCAAAAATTGCGGCTCAAGAATATCAGCGTTATCAACAGTTATTACCTGTCAATGCAGTGAGTCGCTCACAATTTGATGCGGTGAAAAATCAGTATGAATCTGCTCAAGCAGGGTTACAGCAAGCGCGTTCTAATTATGAAGTGTCTTCAAATCAAACCGGTTATAACCAACTTATTTCGAATAAAAATGGCGTGATTACTCAACGTCAAATTGAAATTGGACAAGTAATTGCGGCAGGTCAACCTGCCTATCAACTCGCAATTGAAGGTGAGCGAGAAGTCGTGTTTGGCGTACCTGAGCAGGCCGTCAGTACCATTAAAGTCGGGCAACCTGCTTGGGTCACTTTGTGGTCTCAGCCAGAAGCACGTTTTGCGGCAAAAGTCCGTGAAGTGTCACCCGCTGCAGACCAATCGCGAACATTCACCGTGAAAGTTTCATTGCTTGAAGGGCAGTCGACGATTCAACTCGGGCAAAGTGCACGGGTATTCTTTGTCGCAAATGAAAATAATGTTCTGAGTGTGCCCTTATCCAGTGTTACTGCCAATGATCAACAAGCCTATGTCTGGGTGGTGAATGCTAATCAAACCTTACGTAAAGTCCCAGTGACGTTGGGTACTTATGGGCGTGACAGTGTGCCTATTCTGTCAGGTCTAAAAGCTTCAGATTGGGTTGTGGTTGGTGGTGTGCATCTATTACGTGACCAGCAAAAAATTCATCCTGTAGATCGTGATAATCGCGCAGTCACGGTTAAAACAGGAGGTTAAGCATGAAATTTAACCTTTCAGAATGGGCACTTAAGAATAAGGGCATCATTCTCTACTTTATGCTGTTACTCGGCATTGTCGGGGTGATGTCGTATTCCAAGCTGTCACAGAGTGAAGACCCACCCTTTACGTTCAAAGTGATGGTAGTACAGACCTATTGGCCAGGCGCAACCGCACAGGAAGTTGCAACGCTGGTGACAGATCGTATTGAAAAAGAACTGATGACCACAGGGCAATATGAAAATATTCGGGCATATTCACGGCCTGGGGAATCTATGGTCACGTTTATTGCTAAGGATTCCTATCGTTCTGAGCAGATTCCTGACGTTTGGTATAACGTGCGTAAAAAGGTCAATGACATTCGCCATCAATTGCCCAATGGCGTGCAAGGCCCATTTTTTAATGACGAGTTTGGTGATACCTTTGGCAATATCTATGTGCTGACAGGCAAGGACTTTGACTATGCGGTAATGAAAGAATATGCCGATCGTTTGCAACTACAACTGCAACGGGTCAAAGATGTCAGCAAGGTTAATTTGGTGGGTCTACAAGATCAGAAGATCTGGATCGAATTATCCAATACCAAAGCTGTTCAGCTCGGTGTCCCTGTCACAGCCATTCAGGAAGCGATTCAGAAGCAAAATGATATGGCGGGTGCAGGTTTCTTTGAAACAGGTACAGACCGTATTCAAATCCGAGTTAGCGGACACTTACATAGTGTCGATGACCTGAAAAAAATGCCGTTGTTGGTGGGCGATAAAACCATTCAATTGGGTGATGTTGCTGAGGTCTATCGCGGCTTTAGTGAACCTGCTCAACCACGTATGCGTTTTATGGGTGAGAATGGGATTGGCATTGCGGTGTCCATGCGTAAAGGTGGGGACATCATTGCATTGGGCAAAAATTTAGAAACCGAATTTAACAGTCTACAAAAAAGCTTACCTTTGGGCATGAAACTGCAAAAAGTTTCAGACCAACCTGTTGCAGTACAACGTAGTATTCAAGAGTTCTTAAAAGTTTTAGCTGAAGCGGTCATTATCGTTTTATTGGTCAGTTTCTTCTCACTTGGTTTTCGTACAGGGCTTGTTGTTGCATTGTCGATTCCATTGGTTTTAGCAATGACCTTTGCTGGAATGAGTTTATTTGATGTCGGCTTACATAAGATCTCATTAGGCGCATTGATTCTTGCGCTGGGTTTGTTGGTCGATGATGCCATTATCGCCGTGGAAATGATGGCGATTAAAATGGAACAGGGTTACAGTCGATTAAAAGCGGCAGGTTTTGCATGGCAAACCACAGCTTTTCCAATGCTCACAGGTACATTGATTACCGCAGCAGGCTTCTTGCCAATTGCCACGGCACAATCTGGAACAGGTGAATACACACGTTCTATTTTCCAAGTCGTGACGATTGCATTGATCGTTTCATGGATTGCTGCTGTTTTATTTGTTCCTTATCTAGGTGAAAAATTATTACCTGATTTCACCAAACAGAATCAACAAGCGGCATGGTATTTACGTTTATGGGCAAGGTTACGCAAGCAACCTGCACCAGTGGTTGAGTCGCATGGTCAGCATCATGATCCTTACCAATCCAAGTTCTATCAATCCTTCAGGCATATCGTCGAAATCTGTATTACCTATCGTAAAACGGTGATTGCTATTACGGTCGGTATCTTTGTGTTGTCTGTTGCGATGTTTAAGTTGGTACCGCAACAATTCTTCCCACCATCGAATCGTGCAGAAATTCTGGTGGACTTAAAACTGGAGGAGGGGGCTTCACTAACGGCGACAGAACAAGCAGTACATAAGGTAGAACAATTCCTATCCAAACAAAAAGGGATTGATAATTATGTCGCTTATGTTGGAACAGGTTCACCACGTTTTTACTTACCTTTAGATCAACAACTCCCACAGGCCAGTTTTGCCCAGTTTGTGGTCTTGGCTTCGTCTCTTGATGATCGTGATGAAATCCGTCGCTCTTTAGAAACGCAAATCAAGCAGTTGTTGCCACAGGTTCGTACTCGTGTGTCTTTACTCGAAAATGGCCCACCTGTGGGTTATCCATTGCAGTATCGGGTCTCAGGTGAAGATCTGGCAACGGTTCGGGCAGAGGCACAAAAAGTGGCTAAGGTGCTGAGTGAAGATCCCAATACAACCAACGTACATTTAGATTGGGGTGAACCAAGCAAGATCATCGCCATTGACATTGACCAAGATCGTGCTCGTCAAATGGGTGTTTCCAGTGTTGATTTAGCTAATTTCCTAAACGCTTCTGTGACAGGGGCGGTGATGAATCAATATCGTGAAAAACGTGAACTCATTGAAATTCGTTTACGTGGTGATAAGTCGGAACGTGTTGAAGTGGCTTCGTTAGCAAATTTAGCTGTGCCAACCACCAAAGGAACCACTGTACCTCTAGCGCAAATAGCAAAAATTGAGTCACGTTTTGAAGAAGGTCTGATTTGGCATCGTAATCGTCTACCAACGATTACAGTCCGCGCGGATATTCGAACCAATTTACAACCTGCAACAGTAGTTCAGCAATTGGCAGACAAAATGCAAGCTTTACGTGCTGATTTACCCAATGGTTACTTAGTGGAAGTCGGTGGTACGGTTGAAGAGTCTGCAAAAGGTCAAAATTCTGTGAATGCAGGCATGCCATTATTCTTGGCTGTGGTGATGACTTTGCTGATGATTCAATTACGTAGTATGTCACGCGCAACGATTGTTTTATTGACAGCACCTCTTGGTTTGATTGGCGTTGTTGCATTCTTACTTTTGTTCAATAAGCCTTTTGGTTTTGTCGCGATGTTAGGGACAATTGCTTTATCTGGCATGATCATGCGGAATTCATTGATCCTGATTGATCAGATTGAACAAGATATTCAGGCTGGACATACGCCATGGGATGCGGTGATTGGTGCCACCATGCGCCGTTTCCGACCAATTGTGTTAACCGCACTTGCCGCAGTACTTGCGATGATTCCATTATCACGCAGTATTTTCTTTGGTCCGATGGCGGTTGCGATTATGGGTGGCTTGATTGTGGCTACCCTGTTGACCCTGTTTTTCCTGCCTGCACTCTATGCGGCGTGGTTTAAGGTCAAGAAAGCAACACATCTATCATAATTATTTTGTGAATAAAGGTGCGAAATATTGAAAATTTCAATATAGTAGCACCTATATTTTAAGACCAAAAAATAATTGAATTTCATTGCATGATTGGTTTGGCAAAATGCGATGAATGAGGTGATCTAGAGCATGGGGCAAGACAATATTGAGCAGCATCGCCGCTATGTGGCGATATCGTACGTGTTCATGTTTCTTGCATTATTTACAATCGTGTTTGCAGTGTTTGCGTATCTGCTGGCACGAAAAGTTGCGACTGCGAATAATGCTGAAGTATGGATACACGCGCATGCACTGTGGATTATGCGTAATGTGCTGCTGTTTATTCTGATGGCTTTCTTTGCTGCCCTGTGGTTTATTCCACTGTTCTTTTTTGTCTGGAACAGCGCCCTCTGGGTGACCGCCATGACGGTTGTGGGTGTGGTGTTTAGCTCAATTGCATGGCTATTTCTGTTGAATGCATGGCTGAAAGGTATTGCCAGATACTTTAGAAATAAAGCGGTTTTCTAAATTTATCGCTTTTTTTATCACAATCACCCTTGTAAACGTATTGTACAGGCCCTATTAAGGCTCTGTTGACTTTAGAAATAAAATGTCAGCGGAGCCTATTTGTTTTTTTAAGTTTGAATAAATTCCGTGAGGAGCATCGCCAACCATGGCTAAACGTGATTATTATGAGGTTTTAGGCGTTTCGAAAACCGCAAGTGATGATGAGATTAAAAAAGCCTATCGTAAGTTGGCGATGAAATATCATCCAGATCGTAACCCAGACAATGCTGAAGCGGAAGAAAAGTTTAAAGAAGCAGCAGAGGCTTACGAAGTACTTTCTGATGGCGAAAAACGCAGCATGTATGATCGTGCTGGCCATAGTGCTTTTGAAGGCGGTTTTGGTGGCGGCGGTGGCTTCGGTGGTGGTTTTAGTGCAGAAGACATCTTTAGCCAGTTTGGTGATATTTTTGGTGGTGCTTTCGGTGGTGGCGGTGGTCGCCAACAACAACGCCAACGTCGCGGCTCTGATCTTCGCTATGTGATGGAATTGACGCTTGAAGAAGCAGTCAAAGGCGTGAAAAAAACCATTACTTTTACTGCACCAGCGCCGTGTGAAACCTGTGATGGTAAAGGTTCTAAGAATCCAAATGATGTTGAGACGTGTCGTACCTGTCATGGTGCTGGTCAAGTACGTATGCAGCAAGGTTTCTTCTCGGTTCAGCAAACTTGTAGTACTTGCCGCGGTCAAGGCAAAATTATCAAAAACCCTTGTAATACTTGTCATGGTTCGGGCGTTGCCGATCGTCAACAAACGCTTGAAGTCACTATTCCTGCAGGTGTGGACAACGGCGATCGTGTTCGCTTAACAGGTAAAGGTGAAGCGATTCGTGATGGTCAAGCGGGTGATTTATACGTTGAAGTCGTAGTTCGTGAACACGAAGTCTTCCAACGTGACGGTGCAGATCTCTATATGGATGTACCAGTCAGTATTGCTGATGCTGCATTGGGCAAAGAAATTGAAATCCCGACGCTTGATGGTCGTGTCAGCTTAAAAATTCCAGAAGGTACTCAAACAGGTAAGCTATTCCGCTTACGTGGTAAAGGTGTTCGTCCTGTACGTAGCAGCATGGTCGGTGACTTATTGTGCCGTATCGTGGTAGAAACACCTGTGAATTTAAACAGTCGCCAACGTGAATTGTTGAAAGAATTACAAGCGTCGTTAGATGGTGATGGTCATGCTGCATCACCAAAGAAAAAATCTTTCTTTGATCGCTTGTTTGATTAATTAGCATCAATAAAAAACCTGCTTCGGCAGGTTTTTTTATGGGAATTTTTTAGCGTAGACACAGAGTTTTGCTATAGTAGCTCAATTGTTTAAATAAAAGACTAGGAAAAATTATGTCGACTTCTCCACGCATTGGGATCTTGGGTGCAGGCGGACGCATGGGGCGTATTCTGATTCAAGCAGTACAACAAGCAGGCTACCAACTGGCAGCAGCTGTTGAACGTCCAGAAAGCAGTTTGGTGGGTGCAGATGCAGGGGAACTTGCAGGGATTGGCAACATCGGCGTCAAGATTGTGGGAAGTTTAAGTGAAGTTTTAAAAGACTGTGATGTCGTGATTGATTTCACTGCGCCTGTTGCCACTGAACAACACTTAAAGTTATGCCGTGAGGCAGGTGTTGCAATGGTGATTGGCACCACAGGGATGTCGGATGAACAAAAGGCTTTCTTAGATGAAACCGCAACACAGACTCCAGTCGTTTATGCTGCTAACTATTCAGTTGGTGTGAATGTTTCAATCAAATTATTAGAGCTTGCAGCGAAAGTGTTTGGTGATAGCGTTGATATCGAAATCATCGAATCACACCACCGTCATAAAGTGGATGCGCCATCTGGTACTGCATTTATGATGGGCGAGGCGATTGCAGATACTTTAGGTCGTGACTTGAAAACGGATGCTGTGTATTGCCGTGAAGGTCATACAGGTGCTCGTGAGCGTCAAAGTATTGGCTTTCAAACCATTCGTGGTGGCGACATCGTCGGTGAACATACCGTGATGTTTATTGGTGAGGGTGAACGTGTTGAAGTCACACATAAAGCGACCAATCGAATGAATTTTGCTTCAGGCGCTGTTCGTGCGGCTGCATGGGTAGTGGGTCGTGAGGCTCGTAAATATGATATGAAAGATGTTTTAGGCTTTAACGAGATTGAAGTTTAAAAGGTACTTTTTTTGTACTATAAAAGAGCTTGTTGAGCTTTCTTTCTGATAGAAATACAACAAGCTCTTGCCATCATTACAACAATTGAGCATGACATGAATAAAAAGCATATTGTTCTTGCTACACTGCTAAGTGTGACAAGTTTAGTCGTCAGTGCCGCAGAAGCACCTAAACTGAGTTTACATCGCAATAATATTAAAGTTTGGACCTACCAAACAGAGAATAATCCGGTCTTTCAGTACAAAGCAGAAACGACTTTTGATGTACCTTTGGAACGGGCAGTTGCGGTAGTACTTGATGTTGAACGCACACCCCAATGGGTGCCTTATGTTGCTAAGGCACAGCTTTTGTCTCGGGATGAAAAGAAAGGGGAATTTACCCTGTATATGCTGTTAGATCTCCCATTTCCTTTGAAAGACCGTGATCTGGTGATTAAAGGCAAAATGAATAAAAATGCTGATGGCAGTATTAGTATTAAGAATAATGCGATTAAAAATAGTTACCCTGAACAACCTGATGTGATTCGTTTGAATCAATATACAGGAGATTGGACGTTCCAAAGACTTGCCAATAATAAGGTTAAAGTTATGACTAGTGGTTATGCCGACCCAGCAGGTTCGATTCCATTGAGTTTTGTGAATATGTTTGTGCAGCAGCAACCGTATCAAATGCTGATGAAGATGAGGAAAGAAATTTACAACCCATTATATGCGCAGTCACATTTACCTGATTTACTTAAATAAAGAACTAATTTGTAGAATTCTATTCGACATAAAAAGCCTGATTTAAATCAGGCTTTTTTATGCACTGATACATTAGTCAGCTTGCCACCGAAGGGATGAGCAAACTCGAAAAAACCATCCCTATCCAGACCAGCATCAGGGTGATAAAGGTCGGTGAAGCAGGATTAAACTCAACCAAATTGAGCGATACACAGATTGTTCACTTAATCTTTTTCACTATTCTGTTGATGGCTGCCATTTTGCGATGATTATTGTTGCTAAAAATAGATGAATCTGCAAAATATAGTTGACTAAATATCAATAATTAACGAGGTGGCAATGAAATCTACGGTAGAAGAACTACTTGCTTTTATGACCATTGTCGATACAGGATCGTTTATTGCTGCTGCTGAGCGGCTTGGACAGACGGCATCGGGAATGAGCCGCTCTCTCAGTCGTCTAGAGTCAAAGCTTGGAGTCACCTTGCTAGAGCGCACGACTCGAAAGTTAAAACTGACCCAAGAAGGACAACAATTTTTACAACATGCGCGTAAAATTCTCAGTGATTTAAGTGCAGCTGAAGAAGCTCTAGAAAAATCGGATCAGGATACCTCGGGCATTATACGGATTGATTCGGCCACGCCCTTTATCCTGCATGTGATCACGCCTTTAGTGCAGAAGTTTCAATGCTGTTACCCAAATATTGAAATCGAGCTGAATAGTAATGACTTGGTGATTGACCTACTGGAACACAAGACCGATGTGGCATTTCGTTTTGGGGAGCTGCATGATTCCAGCCTGCATGCCAAACTGGTGTGTAAAAGCCGACTTTATATCGTTGCCAGTCCAGACTATCTCAGGCGTAAGGGTACTCCACAGCAGCCAGCAGAGCTTCTTGAACATGAGGTGATTGGTTTTACCCGTCCCAGCTATATTAATAAATGGCCGATTAAGGTGAACGGGGAATATTTTCAAGCCCAACCGAAAGTAAAAGCATCGAGTGGCGAAACTGTTCGACAACTCTGTTTGCGTGGGCAGGGCATTGCCCGATTATCAGAATTTGAAATCTGGCAGGATATGAAAGAAGGGCGCCTTGAAGCACTATTTGAAGATCAGATTGAGCACTCTTATCAAAGCATCCATGCTGTGTATTATCAACAAGCGCATTTGCCGAAACGGGTCCGTTTATTTATTGAGTTTTTGACTGAGCAGTTAAGTCATGGATTTTCGGTTTGCCAATAGCTGTTTCGGCAAGTTTGAGTTCTAAAACTTGAACAAGTTGTCCAGTCGGTTGTTGTACTGCAACTTTGACCTGTTGCTGTTGTTGCGTGCATTCAATTTTGACCGTTGGCAGAAAGTTACTTGAGAGCATCAGGCCATTTTCATTGGGCTTCTTATAGGTCAGTTTGATGACACGGCTCTGCTCAGGGGCTTCACTTTTCTCCATTTTCCATAATTCATAGGTCGATTGGTTTTGAATTTGCAGATATCCCTGTGAGAGTGATTTACACACTTGTTGTTGCTGATAAGTGGACTGGTCAGTCAGATTGCAGCCTGTAAAAAAAATTGTAGAAAATATAAATAAGATATTGTTTTTCATGCTCTTATCATTTGTTAGTTGATTTTTATAGCTTAACGGTGTTGTATTAACCAATACAGATACAGAAATTTATAAAAAAGCAGTACAGATATGACTTTTCAATATCAACGCCTAGCAGATCAATTGGCTCATAAAATTTATCAACATGAATTACAGCCACAGCAAAAGTTAAGTTCTTTAAGGGAATTTGCTCGTCAGCAAAGTATTAGTTTGAGTACCGCACAACAATGCTACGAACTGTTAGAAGCAAAAGGACTGATTTATGTCAAAGCCAAATCAGGCTATTTTGTAAGTTCAAGACAATATCAAAGTGCTGCCCCTAAAAGTCCAAGCTTTGAGTCCAAAGCACGGCAAGTCTCGAATTTAGACTTACAGAATCAGATTCAAACAGCATCGATTCAAAATCATTTAACTCCTTTAGGGGCTATTCAGTTGTCGCCCCATTTAATTCCTGTAGATGGGCTACGTCGTTCCTTACAGCGTGCGCTTAAACACTGTCAGCCCGAAGATTTTTTATATTGTAATAAACAGGGACATGAGCAGTTACGTAAGGCTTTATCAGATCATTGGCGTGAAGATGGGATTTATGTCGCTACAGAAGATATTTTTATTACCAATGGCTGTATGCCAGCTTTGTCCCTGTTAATTCAGCAGATCAGTCAGGAAGGGGATAGTATTTTAATTCCAACACCTACCTTTAATGGCCAGTTGCAAATGTTGGCAAGTCTTAAGCGTAAGATTATTGAGATTCCAGCCGATCATCGTGGCATTGACCTTGAGCGTCTTGAGTTTTTTATGAAACAGGGCGATGCCAAGTTATGTTTACTCACTGCTAATTTTCAAAATCCATTGGGCTACTGTTTAAGTCATTCACAGAAGCAAAAAATTGCTGAACTTGCACAGCAATACCAATGTTTTATTTTAGAAGACGATATTTATGGTGAATGCAGTTTCCAAAAAGAGAGACCTTTGCCGATTCGTTATTGGGATCAACAAGGCTACGTAATTTGGTGTGCTTCAGTCTCGAAGTCACTGTCTACCGCCTATCGTGTGGGATGGTTTTGCTTGGGACCACAATTACAACACTTACGACCACAACTCTTATCAAATAACGTCGGTGTCAATACACCCTTACAGTTAGGCTTGGCTGATTTCATTTATAGTCGTGGTTATCGTGAGCATTTGGATGAGTTAAGACCGAAGTTGATGCAACAAGTCCAACAGTATCGTGCTTATATTTTGGAAGTATTTGGTGGGATTCCAATCGCCTTGAGTCAATCAGAAGGGGGTTATGCTTTGTGGTTGCAACTGCCAGAAAATATTACGGGCTTAGAGTTATATTATTTAGCGCAGCGCCAAGGGATTAATATCGTACCAGGGGAAGTGTTTGGTGAAGATCAGCGTTATCAGCACTTCATTCGTTTAAATGCAGGGCATGCGTTGACCACCGAAATCCGCCAAGCAATTCAACAGTTGGCGGATTGGGTGAGAGAGCGTATGTCGTCGGTTTTAAATTAATCAAAGTCTGCTTTAAGTACGATACGATAACGTGCTTGACCTGAATGCAGTCGTTCAATGGCTTCATTGAGTTGAGACATTGGAAATAGCTCAATTTGTGGCGCAATATTTTTACGTGCGGCAAATTGTAGTAGTTGACGCAGTGCTAAAGGTGACCCAGTTGGTGAAGCTGTAACCGATTTGGCACCACTCATGATAGTACCTACAGAAACTGGAATAGGCTCTAAGGTAATACCCAAGAAATGCATACTACCATTCGGTGCCAAGGTATTGAGATAGGCTTGCCAATTCAGAGTTACATTGACGGTGCTAAGCAATAGATCAAATTTGCCACGTTGCGCTTTGATCGCTTGAGCATCACGACTATTCACCACATGGTCAGCGCCCATGGCTTTGAGTTCTTCAGTTTTGTCTGGATTTGAACTAAATGCAGTAATCTCACAACCCCAAGCTTTAAGTAGCTTGATGGCCATATGCCCTAAACCACCAATCCCAATGACACCGACGTGATGTGTTGCTTGGATCTGATGTTTAAGTAAAGGATCAAACACGGTAATGCCGCCACAAAGCAATGGTCCTGCACTCTCAGGATCCAAACCCTCTGGTAGAGGAATGACCCATTGCCAACCTGCGCGAACTTTTTCTGCAAAGCCACCCGCATGACCAACGATAGTCGCAACGCTGCCACCGGTACATAAAACTTGATGACCACCAATACAAGGATCGCATGCTTGGCAACTTTCAGCTGTCCAACCAATGCCAACACGTTGACCAAGTTTCAGTCCTTTGGCTTCTGAACCGAGTGCGATAATTGTGCCAATAATTTCATGCCCAGCGACAGCAGGGTAAACGGATGAACGCCATTCATTATTGATCACAGACAAATCTGAGTGACATAAACCGCAGTATTCAACTTTAACTTCAACCTGATGTGGCTTTAATTCACCTGCATCAAATTGATAAGGAACCAATTGCTCGCCTGCTTTCATTGCAGCATAAGCACGAATTTGGTTATTGCTCATTCGATAACTCCTTGGAAAGGAAAATGAATTCGTATTATTTAAAATGGCAGTGATTTTCGTGATCGTTGACCATTCCTACCGCTTGCATAAACGCATAACACGTTGTGGGACCAACAAATTTAAAACCACGTTTTTTCAGTGTTTTTGAAAGTTTTTGACTGATTTCGGTTTGTGCAGGTGCATCACGATAATGAATGACATTGTTATTTGGAGTCTGATGGTCAACAAAGGCCCATAGCCAATCAGATACATCACCAACTTCATTTTTGAGTTGCTGCCATGCAATTGCATTGTCTCGAATCGCTTTAAGTTTACCTAGATGACGAATTAATCCTGCATCACTCAGTTTGTCTTCGAGTTGATCATCAGTAAACTCTGCAATCTTAGTAATTGGATAGTGAAAGAAGTGTGAACGGTAATTCTCGCGCTTTTTTAGTACCGTAATCCATGATAATCCAGCTTGTTGACCTTCAAGACAAAGCATCTCAAATAATCGATTTTCATCTTGTTCTACTTTGCCCCATTCTTCATCGTGGTAGCTAATATAGAGTGGATCATTGGAGCACCAGCCACAGCGTTGAATCGTCATATTTGATGCTTCCTATTGTTATTCATATAAAATCATGAAAGTGTGAATGTCACCCATTCATTTGGGCGAGTATCCCAATAATACAGTTCAGCTGTATTTAAATCAGTAAATTTCAGCCAAAAGTCTTTACCAGATTTATCTGCAAATCCTGTACTAATCAGCAGAGCATCTTCGGTAATCTCCATAATCCAGCCTTGATAGCTTGTACCATTGATGATGATTTTTTGCTGATTTCCAGACTCTGCAAATTTAACCAGTCGTTCAATCAATGCTTCTGACATTCTATGTTCCTAACGTAAATATGAGTATGGATTGATTGCTCCACGCCCTTTGCCATTTAAATAAATACCATAATGTAAATGTGGGGCAGTCGCACGAGCATTGCCTGTATTGCCCACATAACCAATGAGGTCGCCCTTATGAACATAGTCTCCCACATTAAGACCACGTTTATGACCATCTAAATGGGCATAGTAGTGCCAAGAACCAGCAGGTCCAAGAATCCAAATGATTTTGCCACCTAAATTATTATTACGTAAATCAGCGACTAACCCTTCGGTAGCACTATACACTTTCGTCCCACGCTCCGCCATGATATCAATCCCTTCGTGGTTACGTCCTTGGCTACGTGCAGCTCCCCAAGTATCTCGTAATTCATTTCGATTGATACCTTTGACTGGAACGGGCAAACGGCTATCTAAACGCAGATTTTTAAGTTTATTGATTTGAGTGGCTGGTAGGGGCGTAGGCTTACTAGGCGTTGTCGTACATGCAGAAATTAGAATAGCCAATAGACTAATCACGATAAATGGAATCGTAAGACGCACACAAACTCCTTGTGATTTCGATTTACAACAATTAAGTAGAGGAAGTCTTTTGTTTTGCTGTAATCAATTTTTTCATGGCGGTTGGAATGCCTTTGGCAATCGCAGCTTCTGGACTTAACCATACTCCATTTAATTCGATACTGAGCTGTTCTTTTTGATCATGTTCCACGTGGAACAGTTGTTCATGCAGTATCCATGTAAAGTGAGTAAAACTATGACTAATCTGTAGTGATGATACTTGAGCTTGGAGCTTAAATTGTTGTTCAATCTGTTGTAATTCAGTTGCCTGTTCAATGATAGGCAGACAATACAAACCTCCCCATAGACCGTGGGCTTCACGTTGTTGCCAAAGCCACTCACGACCTGCTTGAATTAGGAGCACATTCGCCGTTTTAACAGGGACAGGTTTTTTTGCTTTTTTAAATGGGAGTTCTTGTTCTAAACCTTGTTGATAGGCCTGACAGTGTTGTTGCATTGGGCAGTATAAACACAAAGGCTTTTTCGGTGTGCAGACTGTAGCACCCAAATCCATGATTGCTTGGGTGTAATCATGGTTACGTTCTTTCGGACACAGCTGTTCCGCAATTTGCCATAAAGCACGCTCATGCTGTGGCTTGGATAAATCATCTTCAATCGCAAAAAAACGTGCTAAAACTCGTTTCACATTGCCATCCATAATGACGCCATATTGTCGTAAGCCAAGAGACATTAATGCACCAGCGGTTGAACGGCCAATGCCTGGTAATTCAATCCACTGTTCTAATGTTTCAGGAAACTTTCCTTTCTGCTTTACGATAACAGCGGCTTTGTGCAGATTGCGTGCACGGGCATAGTAGCCTAAACCAGCCCAATAAGGGGCAACCTCATCCCAACTGGCCTGACCAAGATCGTCTACGGTTGGAAATCTTTCGATAAAGCGATCAAAATATTGCAGAACAGTTTTAACTTGAGTCTGTTGTAGCATGATTTCTGATACCCACACTTTGTAGGGATCATCAGCGACTTGCCATGGTAAATCGTGGCGGCCATGTTGGTCGAACCACGTGAGTAGTGCATCAGAAAATGAGAAATCAGACATGAATCAGAACAATCAAAAGCAGAGGCTTAGTATAATGAAAATATAATCGTGGACTTATTTAAATGATAAAAACATTTGTTCGTGTGTAGGAGACATAAATGCCACCTACACAGAATGAAGTCTTTGTGAAAGTTTATGCCAATATTTTGAATCAGGTTAAATGTTTATCTAGTAATTCATACATGGCTTCTAATCCTTGATGTTCAGCTTCGGCGTTATAGCCTAAGTCAACATTATTTGCTTTAGCTCGCTCATCTGCGAGGGGATTACTAAAGCCATGTTTGGCATTTTCAAAAATAATCACTTCATGATCGACTTCTGCATCGTGCATTTCCTGACGGAAGCTTGCGACATCATCTAAAGAAACCATGGTGTCGATCTCACCATGTAATACAAGAATTTCAGCCTGAATCTTTCCTTTTTGTGCAGGTGCTTTCGGGCTTAAATTCGCGTGGAAGGTCACCACAGCTTTCAAATCGGCACCAGATCGCGCCAAATCCAGAACAACTTTACCACCATAACAAAAACCAATTGCTGCCAATTTTTCAGTATTGACCTCTGGTTGTGCTTTTAAAACATCTAAGCCTGCTTGAGCACGCTCAACCACGGTGTCTACATGATCAAATGTTTGCATCATCCATGCAGATGCTTGAGGAACATCAGAGGTAACTTTTTTGTCTCCATACATATCAATTGCGAGAGCGGCAAAACCGTGTTCTGCAAGTTCACGCGCACGTTGCTCGGTATATTCGGTACGTCCCCACCATTCTGGAGCAACAATAACTCCTGCAACTGGTACATCTCTGATAGGTGTCGCAAAATAGCCAATAAGGCGTTGACCATCTGGTGCGGTATATTCAATTTCACGCGTTGTAATTGGAAAGCTCATTTTTTAATCCTGATCTATATTTTCAATGCTTTGATTAAAGCATAAAAAAGCAAAAAATTGATGATGCTAGCGGAAAGACAAATTTTTATTCGGCTGAAATGATGATAATAAAAAAAGAAGAATACGGCGATTCTTCTTTTTTCTTTCTGAATTTTTATTTCTCTTTAAACTAAACTTTACCGCGTGATAAGAAACCCACTACAGCAAGAATAGCCGCGATCACTAATAAAATGACGGCAAAGTCTTTGGATAAACCAGCAACACCACCAAAACCTAATAAACTGGCGATTAATGCAATCACTGCAAAGATAATAGCCCAACGGAACATATTACTTACTCCTAAATTTATCGTTATGAGATTACTATAGCGTGTGTTTTTCGAACCAAATGTGGTGTTTCTGTGGTTGAAATGTTCAATAACTTAAGTATTGTTAATCGCTTAAGTCGCTTGGAAAACGGCTTGATTGAGAATAAATGCTATAATCAACACAAATTTTTAAAGCCTAAAACATTTGCCATGTCTACCGAATTGCGCGCTAACTTTTGGAAACTATATCCACTTGATCAGTTGAATAATACTGAGTGGGAGGCATTGTGTGATGGTTGCGGTTTATGTTGTTTGGTTAAGCTTGAAGATGAAGAAACGGCAGAAGTCGCATATACCAAAGTTGCATGTAAATTATTAGATTGTAAAACGGCACGTTGTTCTGATTATCCGAATCGTCAACAGCATGTTGCAGATTGTATTCAATTGACACCTGAACGATTGCAAACAATTACATGGTTACCTCCTAGTTGTGCTTATCGTCGTTTGAATGAAGGTAAAAATTTACCGTCATGGCATTATTTAAATACGGGCTCACGTCAGAGTGTGATTAAAGCGAAGAAATCAGCAGCTGGGCGCTGTATTTCAGAACAAGATATAAATGAAGATGATATAGAAGATTATGTCGTACGTTGGGTACGTTAGATCTTGATATATATTTCTTATAACTGTGTTTTTTATCAATAAAAAACAATACTTTCGCAGTATTTTATCTATACATTCCCATATGATGAACACTGAGAGATCGATGTGGTTTGAGAGCCTCTTTGTTTGAATGAAAAGGGTTTGGGAAATAGACATGATCGCATCAAGAATGCTTTTTTTACTTGCAGGGCTTTTATCCTGTAATTCTTCGATTTGGGCAAAACCGCTCAGTGAGCAGCAAGTTAGGGAAATTGTAGATCAACAATTTAAACCATTATTAGATCAATATAAGATTCCTGGATTAGAGGTCGGTGTCACATTCGATGGTAAGCATTATTTTATCAATTATGGCTTGGCATCAAAATCAAACCAACAACCCGTAAGCAACCATACTTTATTTGAACTTGGCTCAGTCAGTAAGACCTTTAATGCAACTTTGGCGGGCTATGCACAGGCGCAAGGGCAGTTATTATTGTCGGATCATCCCGCCAAGTATTTCCCAGAATTAAAAAATACCGCAGTGAATAAAGCTACGATTTTAAATTTAGGTACATATACTGCAGGTGGCTTTCCGCTGCAATTTCCAGATGAAGTTGTTAGTCAGCAGGACATGCTTCAATATTTGCAAACATGGCAGCCAAAGACCAACGTTGGTACGGCACGACAATATTCAAATCCAAGCATTGGTTTGATGGGTTATATCACTGCATTAGCATTAAAAAGACCCTATTCTGAATTGTTAGAAAAACACTTTTTCCACAATTGGGATTGAGTCAGAGTTTTGTGCAAATACCTGAGCAGCAGATGTCACAATATGCGTGGGGTTATAAAAATGATCAGCCCATTCGCATTTCTGCTGGGATGTTGGATGCTGAAGCTTACGGAGTGAAAAGTAGTAGTTCCGATATGCTGAAATTTTTAGATATTCAAATTCACCCACAAAAGCTAAAACAGCCTTTAAGAGCAGCAGTTGAAACAACGCATGTCGGATATTTTAAAGTTGGTGCGATGACCCAAGGGCTAGGCTGGGAGCAATATGCCTATGCTGCATTTATCCCACAGCAGAAAATTGGGATTGTGATGCTCGCTAACACTAATTTTCCGAATGAAGCTCGAATTACTGCAAGCTACCATGTCATGCAGCAGTTACTTCAAAAGAATACCGCGCAATAGAATGTCGCGTGGTTGCAGATTCAAATTGTAGATTTGGATCAGACGCAATAGACTAGGATAAAACAGTATAAAGTCCGTGATGATGTCAGATACGCATATTCCTTTACCTGAACGCTTACGCCCTCGTGATTTGTCAGAAATCATCGGGCAAGATCATTTGCTCGGCGAGCATGCACCGTTACGCCAAATGATTGATCAGGGGCATTTGCCTTCGATTATCTTTTGGGGGCCGCCAGGGGTGGGTAAGACTACAATTGCTTTGTTATTGGCACAGGCAGTTGATCGCCCTTTTATTAGTTTATCTGCATTAAATACGGGCGTAAAAGAGCTGCGCGAAGTGATTGCGGAAAGCGGCGATTTACTGACATCAGTAGTGTTTATTGACGAGATCCACCGTTTTAATAAGTCGCAGCAAGATGCCTTACTGAATGCAGTTGAAAAAGGCAAAATCACTTTGATTGGTGCAACCACAGAGAATCCATCTTTTGAAGTGAATAGTGCACTGCTTTCTCGTTGTCAGGTTTATACCTTAAATAGTTTGGATGCTGATGCGATTCAAAACCTGATCAATAAAGCCATTCAAAGTGATAAGTTTTTGAAAGAGCGTTTTATTCAGATTGAAGAATATGATGCCCTGATTCAATTTGCTGCGGGTGATGCACGTAAAGCGCTTAATTTGATTGATTTAATTGCCAGTACTTTTGAGCCTGATATTGAAAATATCGTGACCAATGCAATTGTGGTTAAAGTCGCACAGCAGAATATTGCACGTTATGACAAATCAGGTGAGCAGCATTATGATTTGGTTTCGGCATTTATCAAATCGATTCGTGGTAGCGATGCGGATGCGACCCTATATTGGATGGCACGCATGCTCAAAGGTGGTGAAGACCCTGTTTTTATTGCACGTCGAATGTTGATTGCAGCATCGGAAGATATTGGCAACTCGAATCCGAATGCCTTGTTGTTGGCAGGTGAGTGTTTCCGTTCAGTACAAGCGGTCGGTATGCCTGAAGCACGAATTATCTTAGGTCAATGTGCTGTATATCTCGCAACCAGCCCGAAAAGTAATAGTACCTATCTCGCCATTAACCGAGCTTTGGAGCTTGCCGAAAAAACTGCGAATTTACCTGTGCCGTTGCATCTACGTAATGCGCCAACCAAATTGATGAAGCAACAAGGTTATGGCGTGGATTATCTCTATCCGCATCATTACCCTGAGCATTTTGTTTTACAGGAATATTTGCCGCCTGAGTTGCGGGGTACGAAGCTGTATGAGCGAGCCTTAAACAAACGTGAAGTTGAAGCCGAACGTTTGCAGCAACGCCGTTGGCAGCAGGAACAACAGCAGCAATAAAGATCTGTTTAAACAGATGAGTTGTATTTTCACATTTCACCTAGTCAAGTTCTCAAAAGTGTAAATGGGAATTTGACTGCGGTTTTATATTCGATTTATTTCAACATGAACTCAAAAAAAGCCACATTCGTTGGATTGCTTGCGATCTTCCTTTGGAGCTTGATTGTTGCATTGATCAAGGATGTCAGTTCGCATTTTGGTGCAGTCGGTGGCGGCGCATTTGATTTTGATTGGTCATCTTCCACGTCCTTACTTTTTGCCGCTGCCGCTATGGGCTTTGATTATGCTGCATGGAATGTCGGGATTTTGCATGGCAATGTCACGTTGTTGGCAGGTGCTTCGTATTTCATTCCTGTATTCTCAGCTTTTTTCTCGGCAATTTTACTCAGTACGCCACTGACGATTTCTTTTTGGTATGGTGCTTTTATGGTGTGCATTGGGTCGATCTTATGTTGGTTTTCGACTCGAGTGAAATCATTAACTTAGTTTAAGTGTATAGCGGAATTATTATTTAAGTGCTTTATAGTCACTATATTTTTGTAAGAGGCTACTAGACACTTCATATAAAAGATCGCATTATCGCGGCATATCACGGATGATAAAGCTCTGCCATGATCACAAACAAAATCAATGCTGCGGAAAGTATCCGAGGCTTAGCCTGCCTTGCAGTTGTATTGTCACATCTATCGCTGACTTTCTTTCCCCAAATGCATCATTTTGATTTAAGTGTCGTACCTCAATATCCCTTTTTTGATCAACTTTATCATTCCCCATTTGCATTCTTCTATTCAGGTACAGGCGCAGTTTTTGTCTTTTTTGTTTTAAGCGGTTATGTCCTGAGTTTATCGAGTTTAAAAAAGAAAAATTCAGCTGAAAAACTAAAAAAATCATTAATTAAGCGTTATCCACGTTTGGCTATTCCCGCGTTTATCTCTTGTATTATTGCCTACCTCGTCTGTTTCCTTCCTGTCGATGTTACGCATGTTTCTGAATGGGGGGCCGCTTTGGCAAATCCTCATCCAAAATTAAGTATAGCTTTGTATGAGGGCAGTATCGGAGCATTTTTATTTGGGGACTCAAGCTATAACTGGGTGTTGTGGACGATGCAGATTGAGCTGCTCGGTTCATTGGTAATTTATTTCGCCAGTTATTTTTATAGCAAACGACCGATGCTTGCAGGTCTGTTCTTGCTGTTGAGTATTGCGACAGCCTATACGATTTCACAAACTGTATTACTCGGTATCCTGAGTTTTATTTTAGGTCTGGGTTTACTTCTATATGCATCAGAATTAGCCACAGGCCTATCTGTGTTGCTATTCACGCTGGGGCTATATTTCTGTGGTGCGCATAACGAGAGTTTGAGTTATCGGATTTTTGCTCAATTTTTAGGTGAGCAAACCTACGATTATCTGAATTTTATTGGCGGTTTTTGTATCGTGTATGCGGTATTAAAAGGCAAATGGTTAGCACAATTTTTTGATTCACCATTTTTAGTTTTCTTAGGCAACATCTCATTTTCTATTTATTTAATTCATCTTGCTGTGATTTATGCTTTAGCAATTCCTTGTTTTAATCTATTTCATATTCAATTGGGTTTTTCGTATTGGGTAGCGGGTCTGTGGGCGAGTTTGTTTACAGTGATGATAAGTATTGTTTTAGCTACTCCCTATAGTCGCTATGTGGATGATATTGCAATTAAAGTCTCTAGTAGGCTTACAAAGATATTTTAATTTCACAGTATTCATTTCGTCCTCAAACGATTCGTGACGATCAACTGGATCAACTGAAAGCCTTGGATATTATTCCATCTTTCTTCTCATTGCATACGTTCTATTGGGGGATTGGCATCGTCAACAAACCTTAGGTGAGGCGAGAGCAGCACGCATTTCACCAACGGCAAGTGCTTTGAAGCAACAGCTTATTTTTACAGAGCATCATGATGCACCTGTTGTGCCGCCGAATAGTTTGATGATGTTAGATGCAACTGTAAATCGAGTGACACGCAGTAATTATGTATTAGGTGCAGATGAGTGCGTGAGTCCCTATATGGCTTTAAAATCGATGACGGATTGGGCAGCTGATCAATATTTTGAAGATGAACATAAGGGCACGATAACTTAAGGGAATCTGATTTATCAGAAACTGGGAAATTAGATAAACCAATAAAAAACCAGCCTAATCAGGCTGGTTTTTATTAAGAACGGCAGCTTAAGGCTTAGATATTATCTAAGTTAATGCCTAAACGTGCAGCAACTTCTTCATAAGCCTCAACCACACCACCTAAACCTTGGCGGAAACGGTCTTTGTCTAATTTTTTCTTGGTGTCTTTATCCCATAAACGGCAACCGTCTGGAGAGAATTCATCACCCAATACGATACGATCGTGGAATACACCGAATTCAAGTTTGAAATCAACAAGAATCATATTACCTGCATCGAATAATGCTTTCAGTACATCATTCACTTGGTAAGTCAGTTCTTTCATTTTTTCAAGTTGAGGTGCTGTTGCCCAACCTAAAGCAATTGCTTGAGATTCATTGACCATTGGGTCGCCAAGCGCATCATCTTTGAAGAACAATTCAAATGTTGGTGGTGTTAACTCTTTACCTTCTTCAACACCTAAACGGCGGCATAATGAACCTGCTGCGTAGTTACGAATAACACATTCAACAGGGATCATTTGTAATTTCTTCACAAGCACTTCTGTTGGAGAAAGTAACTTTTCAAAATGAGTTTCGATACCCGCTTCAGCCAACTTTTCCATGATGAAGGCATTAAAACGGTTGTTCACCTTGCCTTTACGATCTAGTTGCTCGATTTTTTCGCCATTGAATGCTGATGCATCATCACGAAAGACTAAAATCAGGTGATCAGCATTATCTGTTTCATATACAGATTTTGCTTTACCAGTATAGAGCAAGGTTTGTTTTAACATGGGGGAACCTTTTGAAAAAGTATGCCTAGTAAACGACTAGGCTGGCCAATTTTGGTAAATCTGGGTTAACACTTCAGCTGCAACGGCAGGGTCTGCAAATGTTGTATCAAGTTTGAATAGCGCAACTGTATTGCTTGAGCCTACAGCCGATAATTTAAGTAGGTAATTTTGATCACCTACTTTAATCGTTGCTTCATAGCCATTTTCTGCTTGTGAAATAACTTTGTAGTTGAGGCTGCTCAAGGTTGCAAAAGTATATTGCCATGCACTTGCTGTCGGGCCATCAACTTTGAGTAATGGGTTTTTATTCCCATCAGTGACAAGCTGTGGACGACCCACTGTTGAAGCGGTTGCTGAAGTATTATCGGCTGAATTTTGCATCGCTTTTGGACGAGGCAATGCATAGCGGTTGCCACTTTCATTTTCAAGCTTTGGTGCATGCTCAATTGCAAGTGGATCAACCGTAGGCGCTGGATACAATGGCGTAAATGGTCTTGCCGTTATGCCCTCAGGAAATTTGAGTGGTTCAAGTGCTTGTGCTTTTTTATAATCTAAAGAATGATTATTGAGGGCAAAACGACCACAACCAGCCAAACTTAAAGCTGAAATGACTAGGACAACACCAAGACGTAATTGCATCATAAATTGCTCGTATTAAATAATTCCCGCAGCTTTTAAATCTGTGCGGAGCGGTTCACGATATTGTTGTGCTAGAGCGGTTAATGGTAGGCGAATACCTGTACCAATTGAGCCCATCTCATGCAATGCCCATTTCACAGGAATTGGGTTTGATTCGCAAAACAAAATATTGTGTAGATTTGCAATTTGTTGATTCAAGCTTTGTGCTTTTGCTTTATCTCCAGCTAACGCAGCTTCACAAATTTCGCTCATTTGCTTTGGTGCAACATTGGCTGTTACAGAGATATTACCTTTTGCACCCAGTAAAATCAGTTCCCAAGCAGTTTCATCATCACCTGAATAAACAGCGATTTTATTATTTAAACCTTCGATGAGGGCTTGACCACGTGGTACGTCGCCTGTTGCATCTTTAATACCAATAATGTTTTTAACATCAGCAAGACGAATAACGGTTTCGTTTTGCATATCGACACCAGTACGACCTGGTACATTATAAAGAATTTGTGGAATATCAACGGCTTCAGCAATTGCTTTGTAGTGTTGATATAAGCCTTCTTGTGTTGGTTTATTATAATATGGCGTAACGAGTAAGGCCGCATCAGCACCTAATTCTTTTGCAGCTTTAGTCAATTCAATCGCTTCACGCGTTGAATTTGCACCTGTGCCTGCGATAATTGGAATACGTTTGTTGGCTACACGAATCACTTCTTTGATGACTTGTGTGTGTTCTTCCATGCTTAATGTAGACGCTTCGCCCGTCGTGCCGACCGCAACAATACTATGTGTACCTTGTTGGATATGCCACTCAACGAGCTTCTCAAGACTCTTCCAATCTACGCTGCCATCTTCAAACATAGGGGTGACGATTGCGACAATTGAGCCTTGAATATTCTGTGCTAGCTGAGTCATTTTAAAAAACTATCCTATTTTCCCATCCGAGATTGAATTAGTTGAAACGAAATATTGGATGGTTGCAGTATTTTGATTGGTCATCCAACAATTCGATCGGGTCGAATGACAATTACGCAAATTATGACTGATCGGAGGCATAAGAACAATATGCTTTAGTCAAACTGTGGAAAACTTTAATTCATCTTTATCTTGAATCGTTTTCATCTTTTGTAAAAGTGAAAACATGAGTAGCCAGAACATAATCAGCAGGGTATTGTAAAAATACAAGCTTAAAACTGGAGCATGCTATGCAGACACAAACTCATCATGTCGCATTAATTGTTGTTGATGTCCAAAATGGATTTACTCCTGGGGGGAATTTGGCCGTTGCAAAAGCAGATCAAATTATTCCGATTATTAATCAACTTGCAAAAAAGTTTGAGCATATCGTGCTGACACAGGACTGGCATCCTGAGCAACATATTTCTTTTGCAGATAATCACGACGATAAAGTACCGTTTGAAACCATTGAATTGCCGTATGGTACCCAAGTGTTATGGCCGAAACATTGTGTTCAAGGCACTCACGATGCGGAATTTCATCCTGATCTGGATGTTCCAACTGCACAACTGATAATTCGTAAAGGCTTTCATGCCGATATTGATAGTTATTCTGCTTTTATGGAAGCAGATCGTAAAACTCCAACAGGTTTAAAGGGTTATTTAACAGAACATCAAATTGATACAGTATATATCGTAGGGATTGCCACAGACTTTTGCGTGGCGTGGACCGCCTTAGATGCTGCACAGATGGGCTTTAAAACTTATGTCATTGAAGATGCCTGTAAAGCGATTGATTTGGATGGTTCACTAGAAAGCGCATGGCAAAGAATGTTAGAGCAGGGGATTGAGCGTATTCAATCGACTACAATTTTGTCATAAGCTTGAGCCGCTTGATCCAAAGGCGTTAAACTTATAAAACTGATAAATCAATATCAGTTAAACTCTAACTTCAGACAGAATTGAGCGTTTTATGTCAGTCGAACTTGATGATTTTGATCAGAAAATTATTCATTATTTACAAATGAATGGAAGATTAGCTAATCAAGAATTAGCAGAATTGGTGGGATTATCAACTTCTCAATGTTCACGTCGTCGTATTCAGCTTGAACAAAATAAAATTATAACGGGTTACTATGCGCAAATCGCATTAAGTGCAGATCCGACACCGATCATGGGTATTATTGAAGTGAAATTGCAAAACTACAATGATGCGACACACGATCGCTTTGTTGAGTTTCTTTTAAATGAACCTGCGGTGAAAGATATTCATAAACTCACAGGAAGTTATGATTTTGTACTGAAGGTTGCAGTCAAAAGTTTAGATGAAATGGTCAAATTGATTGGGATTTTGTCATCTAGTAACTTTGGCGTCAGTAATTTAAATACATCGATTGTGTTGGAAAAATTAAAAGAAAATGGGATCGCGATTAAGTAAAAAATCTTTCTCTTAGATGAATACCATTCAAACTGAAGCATTCGACGTTGTTGCATAAAGATTATTCAAAAAAGGATATTTTGAGTATAAATTGCATTTATGGTGAAAATATAAGAATAAATTGCGAAATTTTAATAAAAATGATCAAATATACCATGTCTTTCTTTGAAAGATCTTTCTCCCTGCTGTTGTTCTCCTATTGAGTTCTATCCTTATGAATACCGATCAGAATATATCTTTGGTCAGTCCAGTCATGCCCGTGATTGACCAACACTCTAAGATTGAAGATGGATTGGCCATGTTAATTGGTACATTCATTCTATCGTTTGCCATGAATTTATTGCAGCAAGCAGGGATTATGACAGGTGGTACAGCGGGCTTATCGTTGTTGATCCACTATATTACCGACCTGAAGTTTGGCATCTTATTTTTCCTGATCAATATTCCATTTTATTATTTTGCTTATAAAAAAATGGGCATGGCATTGGTCGTCAAGACATTTATTGCCGTTGGATTATTAGCTGGTTTTACTGAAATTATTCCTCATTTTTTTCATTTATCTAGTGTAAATCCAATTTATGCTGCGATTTTTGCGAATGTGTTGATGGGGGTAAGCTTTCTGATTTTATTTCGCCATCGTTCAAGCTTAGGAGGAATCAACCTCTTGGTTCTATATTTACAAGAACGCTTTAACATTCCAGCAGGTAAAGTGCAGATGGGAATTGATGTTACCATCTTATTAGTTTCGTTGTTTTTCGTAGATTGGAAATTGATTCTAATTTCAATTTTAGGGGCTGTTATTTTAAATTCAATTATTCTTTTGAATCATAAAAGCAGTCGGTATGTGGCTTAAATCTGATCATCAATGGCAATAAAAAAGGAGGGCTAACCTGTGGTTAAGTAATAAAGTTGCATCCTGAAATTAACATAAGTTGTTGATTTTAGGTTTTTAACAAAACTGTTTAAAAAATAAAGTATCATCGTATAATTTGGTCTGATTCTAAAATTTTACTAAAATCAGTAATAAAGTATCATCCTAAATTTTTAGGTATATTTAATGTTCTTTAAGTGGACACTCATCTAAAGTACCGCAGCAAGATTTTCCTTTAAAATCTACCCAAAAATTTGCCTCTTCTATTTTCCAATGGTAATAGTTTATCGCAAAATCAACAAAATATTTTTGGTGCAATTGGTTACTACAATTTCGCAAAGTACTCTTATAATGTTTTCTATTCTTAGAGCCACACAGGCATTTTTGTCTTAATATAGCTACTCTTTGAAATTTTTCCCATACTACATACCATAGTAGACCATTTCTAAATACTTTATAATAGCTACCGTTGCCCTTATTAGTTTTATGATAAGTGACTTGTATAGAGTCTGAAAAAACTAAAGTTTTAAAATTTGCTCCAACTTGATCAAGTGCTGATAAAGCATCTCTTTGAAATTTGGCTGCTGAACCATGAGCCCAAGCATTTTGGTCAGGCCATTGTCTTTTTTTATGAACTCGTTCTTGTTTAAGTAAGAAGCCAATAAGTGTTTGCCACCAAAAAGCTGCTTTCTCAATATCAATAATACTTAAATCAATATCATCCTGCCAAGATAAGCAAAAAGTACCATCTGAATTGATATGTCGTTCTGGACAACATTTGGGTAATAACTGGGTTAACTCAGATACTACAACTTTATTATTTTTAACAGCATGAATCTCTAATTGGTAGGGAACGGTTTTACCATCGACTCTTTTCAAATTAATTAAAACATTTAAATAAGAAAGCTCTTGACTCCGAATTATGATTTCAGAGTCAGGAGTATCGTTTAGAGCACTGACTAATAGTTCAATTGAGCTCATTTACAATAAGGTCTTACAACTTGTGTGCTTGCTTTCTGCATTAATGTAGAAGCACTATCATAGGCAGCTTCTTTTACGGAAGTGGCTGAGGCATTTTTAGAATCAGCCAAAGACTCAATAATTTCATTGTAATCAAGGTGATTAGCTTTTCTATGATGGTTAAATAATTTTTTGACATCATCAGGAGCATGTCTGTAAGCCGCCTCACCCAAAGCAGTTTGATTCCCATCACATCGCATTTGAGCATTTTCTGATTCAATAACAGCACGGCTGATACAACAACGTATTTTATTGCCTTGTTTCCCCAAGCGACTGATAACAATTGGTCCGTATTCTAAACCGATTTGTAGACCTAAATCTCCTGTATCAATACCATTTTGAGCGAGTATTTCAAGTGCTAAGTCAAAACTACTTCTCATAGCACTGGCACAAATTACAGCAGTAGTGATAGTTTCGGGAATATTAGTAGATTGTGATGTTCCCTCACATATTACGCCATGAACACAATCTCCAATAAAGCGAATACGACGACCTCCAAAATCATTTGTTAATACACGTTCAAGTTCTGAACGGAGTACATGCAATACTTTTACCACCGCTTCAGGGTTGCTATAGATATGTTCAGTTACATAGTTGGTAAAGCCATCAATATCTGCATATATAGAAACAGCCTCTTGACGTTTTGAATTTCCTGGTGTCAGATTCAAAATGTCCATATCTTTAAGTGGAGGTGTTTGACGAGTAAATTTAAACTTACCAATAGGGTGAGAATTTAGATCATTACGCCAGCATTCAATAATTTGATCAACAGTTACAGGAATTTTTGTTTGTGAAACAATTTGATTAATATCAATATTATTTAGAGCTGTATTTTTTTCTGAACCAACCCGATTGAGACCAATTACTTCTCTGGCTCGATTAGTCATAAAAATACCTGATGAGTTACCACCACTTGCTATTTTAGCAGCGTGATTAGCTGGATCGCCTAGAAACAAGGGTTCGCGATGTCCATTACGCCCGTTGTTTACAGTTAAAGCAATTCCGCTATCAATACCAACTCTCATTTTTGCTTGGGGAAGAGATGTATTGTCTTCATCTCGTTCATCATCAAGTTGGTTACTTACGTCTAAAATGGTTTTTGCAATAGCTACAGCTTTATAAATACGTTTTGATTCTGCATCACTTTCTGTATTATAAGGTTGCGTTATAACTGCATGAAGCCGTTGGTTATGATAGTCAACACGGATGGCCCCACAGCTTTCTAGTATCTTATCAATAGCTCGGTAGTGTAGGGATAAAAACTGTAATACACGCTTATGACATGTTTCTCCCTCAGAGATTGTAGTACCTAATAAGCCATCCATATTTAGTATATCAATATATAGATGAACCCCATCTAGGACACATGCTTCGGCAGTTTTAATCTTGCTTAAATCCCTTCGTTTGGCATATTCAGTAATTGAAATATTGTTGACGTCTTTTAAGCGATTCTCAATAGAATTTAGTGCATTTTCATGATTCCAAACTTTAGTCATGATGAAATACCATCCGTAAAATTATCTTCTTCATGGATAAGGGTTGTACATTCAAAATTCAAGCCAAATAAAAATTTTATTTGGCTTGAATTACATGAATAAACCACCATAAGTTATGTAACCAGTCTAATAGATTGTCAGTTATATAAGATTTTCATAACTAAGATGTTGATTAATATGTAATATTTCATAGGTGTAAAATGAAGCTAATCGAACGTTTTATCTCAAACGAAACAGCAGTGATTAATGCATTGTTAAACCAAAAATCTATTCCAAGTCAAGAGATTGCTAAGGATATTGCTGAAAAGGGAGAGGTAGTATCTTATCAGTCAGGGGAATATATTATTAAACAGGGTGATTACGATCAAGATGTCTATTACATTTTGGCTGGAAAGGTAGAGCTGCATATTAATGGTGTTGTACTGCCCTATGAACGTGGTGAAGATGTCAGTGTTGGTGAGTTATCAGCAATTAATGCAAGTCAAGCTCGTACAGCATCATTATTGGTTACTTCAGAAACTGTAGCTCTCAAGATTAAGCCAGATGACTTTCAAACTATTCTTAGAAAACATCCAGAAGTCTCTATGTTTTTACTAAAAGATGTAAGCTCACGACTTGCTCAGCGTAATGACTTAATTAACAAGTGTAATGAAAGACCTAAACTTTTTATTATTAGTACAGTGGAGGCATTAGAGGTTGCACGTCAAATTAAACTGGATTTCAATCATGACCCAATTGATGTAACTATTTGGAATGCTGCGTTTGCTCCAGGTACTTATACACTAGAAGCCCTTGAGCAAGCTGTAAAAGAGTCTGATTTTGGACTTGCAATTATGCAAGGTGATGATTTGACAACATCTAGGGGCGTTGAGTATTCAGCCCCTCGTGATAATGTAATATTTGAATTAGGCCTATTTATGGGGCATCTTTCTAGATCGAGAACTTTGATCGCTGTACCACAAGGTGGAAAAGTAAAACTGGCCTCTGATTTACAGGGGCTAACGATTTTAGATTACAAAATTGAGTCCGATCAAAAAGTTGATGTGATTAACTTAGCTACGGCACTTCGCAATCATATCAAGACCTTAGGTCCTAAAAAAATTGTATTATCTCATTAATCTAATATTGAATTTTAAAGACTAGCAAATAGCTGGTCTTTTCCCAAATAGTTTGACTAATAAAGTGTCTCCAAAACCTCCCCAAACCGTCTCCCCCAATTTTTAAACTCTTCATCAGACTCAGCCATTTCAACTAGATTTCGTGGATGATTAAAGGTTTTCCTTATCCCTATATTTTGTAGAGATTTAGCGGTTGGCCAACGTAAAGAGCGTTTAACGATTTGCTTCCGAAAAGTTGGAAAATATGAGTTCCATGTGTCTGTATCTGAGATTTTGAGAATCAGTGTAGAAAGAGGCTTTAGGTTATCGCTGGTATCTATTTCCAGAATGACAAATTTTTTGCCTTGAAAGTTAAGTTGGACTTCAATAATACACCTCGGATTACCATTATGGGTTCTATGTAGCTTGGAACGATTGACCGCAGGTAGCTTATGTACATGAATGATGGGCTGAATACGATGTTGTGATGCAAATTGTTCAACCATGACTTTGAATGCTTCAAATCTTTTCATGAAAAATTCAAGGTCATCACTATCATCATGGACATTCTCAAATTCCCCACGCCCAATGTCACCAAAGATTGTGGCTTCACCTGTACTCACACCATGATCGGGTAGAATTTCAACATCATTCTGATTCGGTATACCTTTTTTACCTGAACGTTTAAGTGTTGCCTTTTTTGTTCCATAAGGATTGGCAAGGGACATAGTGATTTTTGGAGATTCAATTTGGGTAATTTTCCGATCACTATCCGCTTCTTTTTCATCATCAATGGTTGGATCATCGTTGGAGGTATTACGTCCTCCAGAGTTTCCACCTGTTTTTTCATAACTATTTTTTACGGTAAATTTTGGACTACAAAAAATCACTTCATTAGAAATATCAGTCGGTAAATTAGCAATCCCAATGATTTCATTCACATAATATTGTTGGCTTTTTTCACTGAAGTAAACTTTCATTGTAATTTCAGCCCCTATTAGTGAGGGCGGTGCAAAATTGAAATTCCAAAAGGTTTGTGTTTTAGTTTTAACTTGCTCAATCGAAAAATGTTTGGAGATACTTTCATAGGACGCTCGTGCCTCAGTATCAAGTAATATCCATGACAGTAGGCGACGCATACCAACACTATCATATTGATTGGGTGGAAAGTCGCATAACTCATCAACGTGAATAATGGTTTGATGTTCTTCTGGGACAATATAATATTCTGTTGTTAGCTTTCTTTGATCTAAAGCTGCCTTAGATAAATAAGCATTATGGAAAAACAAGACTCGTGCCAGTTCTATGTGTGGTAAATGGATTTGAATATCCTTGTGTGTACCTTTTAAGTCGCTCACAATGTAGCTAAATATGTACTGTCCTGATTTATTTGTTGTTATTTTCCAATTGTTAAAATCATCAATTTGAATGGTGATGATCGATTCATTGTAGGAGGGGACGTCTTTGGTTTGATTAAATCTTCTATTTTTTGCCAACAGTGGCATATTGGAAAAACGAGCATGTCTTACCATATATTTTTCATAATCGGCTAAATGGTTATAGTGATTTTCTAAACCAATATGAATATTCCATTCACTATTTTTATGATCCTTAAAAATAGAGCCGAGAAAGGTAATTCGGGCATTTTCTGGAAAGTTTCTAATCTTTATCATATTGCAGTCCCTATTATTGATTTACTTAAATTGTATTGTCAGAAATAATGGATCTATGCCCTATAAGAACACTATTGCCAGATTCTTTAAGAGTAGAAACCTTTTTATAAATTAACCACTACCTCATAAATTTGTCTTAGCTGCTGACAAAATTCCTGCATCTGTGCCTCTGTCATGTCTGAGGTGCTGATTCTGATTGCTGATATATCTTGATTCACTCTAAAGTCTTGTCCTGAACGTACTAACCAGCCTCGCTGCCGTAGAATTTGAGTCATTTTATCTGCATAAGGGAGTGATAACCAGACATTTAGCCCATCATAATGGGTTGCACAGGGGATGCTAAACTTTTGTAAATAATGAACAAATTTTTGATTTTGTTGTTGATAGTAAGATTTGGCAGTTTGTAGTGTTTCAGGGAACTGTTCTGAGCTGAATAGTTGATAAACCATTTCCTGAATAATATGACTGACCCATGTTGAACCTGCATTTAGTTTAAGATGCAGTTTTTCTGAAGTTTCAGAGTCGCAACATACAAATGCAAAACGAAAATCAGGAGATAAATATTTCGATACTGAACGAATGAGTGCCCAGTGCTTTGTTGAGGGGGGAATAATATGCTGGTATTGAGCCTGAGCTAATAATGAGAAATGATCATCGACAATGACCAGTACATGCGGATAGTCTTCAAGGATATTATAAATTTTTTCAGCCTGTACTGTGTCCAGACTATAACCTGTCGGATTCTGCGAGCGTGGCGTAATAATTACTGCTTGCACATTTGCCTGTAATGCTTGCAGCAATTCATTGAGATCAAAACCATGCTCACTGACTGTAAAGGGATACATTTTAAACTGTTGTTGTTCAATGGCAGAAATACTGGTGATAAAGCCAGGCTGTTCTACCGCAATCATATCTGATGAAACCAAGTAGGTAGCTAGAATCCTTTCGATGGCATCCACTGCACCATAAGTAAATTCAATGCTAAAGTTCTGTGGAATATCGGCAAATATTTTTTCCTGCGTGATTTTTAATAGTTCAGGATGGTAAATATTTTCCCCATAGAGTGCACAGTTAAAATTAGCTAAATTAATGTGCTTGAGAGAAGGCAACAATTCACGTTTTGGATTGCCATGTGCTAAATCAATAGTTCCTTGTAATAGGGGTTGAAAGCCTTCTAATAGACGTGAAGATTGATAGGATTTAACCTGTGTCCCTAAACGTCCTTTGGAGATCACAATCCCCATCGCAACTAGATTCTTATAGGCAGCCGCAACTGTATTACGATTAACACCGAGCTGTTCAGCTAATTCCCGTACACTCGGTAAAAAGTCGCCCTCTTGAAGCTGTCCCTCTTTAATCAGTGTACGGATATTATCCTGAATATCTTGAGCGGTATTGCCTGTAATGTTCATAAAAATTTCTATCTCAGGGGGTTATACAGGGATTAAATTGCTGAGCCAGTCACGGAGTAACAGGTTCGCTTTTTCCTGTAATGGTTTGCCATAGTATGTATTCTCTTGGCGTAAGGTTAAAATATCAACCTGTGCCTGATTTAATTCAGCCGTGTGTCCGATCAGCCAGCGTTCAAAAGTATGTGGATCAACTTCGGCATGGAACTGTAGTGCCAGAATATTTAAACCCACAGAAAATGCCTGATTTGGGTAATACATTGAACCTGCTAAACGCTTTGCAGATTCGGGAATATCAAATGTATCGCCATGCCAATGCAGCACATGCACATTTTCCAGATGTCTTAATGGTGAGGCTAAGCCCTGATTATTGAGGACTAAACGACTCCAGCCAATTTCCTTGACATGTCCCTTGTAGACCTCTGCACCCAAAGCAGTGGCAATCAATTGTGCACCCAGACAAATGCCTAAAGTTGGATAATTCTTTTTTAAACGTTGAGTCAGTGCTGCAATAAAATCTGTTAAGTAGGGATAAGTTTCAGTTTCATATACGCCAATAGGACCGCCTAATACAATGACAGGTTGTTTCGATGCCAATGCCTCATTCAGTACATCAACACCAAGCTGTAAATATTGAATTTGATAGCCTAAATCTTTCAGGACTGGAACAAAACTTCCCAAGTCCTCAAATGCCAAACTTTGAATTGCATAAATCGTTTTCATGGCTGTGGCTCCACATAATTCTGACTTAACTCTTTTAATAACAGCGAAATTTGTTGGGCTAAATATTCAACTTGGTCATCACTCATAATCAGAGGTGGTAATAAGCGAATGACTTTGCCTTGTGTCACATTTAGCAATACCCCGAATTTTTCACTTGCCAATTGAGGAATATTGGCAACAGGATGAATCAGTTCAATTCCAATCATTAAACCTGCACCACGCACTGATTGAATGTTTTTCAGTCCTGTTAATTTGGACTGTAATAAATCCAGTAGCTTATAACCCCTGTCATTAACAGTCTGTAAATACTGTTTTTCCAGTAAATCCAGAACGGTATAAGCAACTCGACATGCCAATGGATTCCCTCCAAAGGTTGAACCATGTAAACCTGATTGCAATAAATGCCCCAATTTTTCGTGGGTTAGACAGGCACCAATCGGAACACCATTAGCTAAACCTTTGGCAATAGTTAAAATATCGGGACAGATTCCAGCCTGTTGATAGAAAAACCATGTTCCTGTACGCCCAAGTCCACACTGGATTTCATCCAGGATGAGCAACCAGTGTTGTTGGTCACATAATTTTCTTAATTGCTTTAAGTATAGTGGTGAGGCAATATTAATCCCTGCTTCACCCTGAATTGGTTCAAGTAAGACAGCAACCACATCGGGATCATCCTGATAATGTTCAATAGCCGCCAGATCGTGAAAAGGTACAAACTCAAAGCCTTCTAATAAAGGTCCGAATGCCTCTCGATATGCTGGTTTTGCTGTTGCAGATAACGCCCCAAGTGTTCGACCATGAAAGGCATTTTGCATCACAATAATTTTAGGCCGTTGTATACCCCGATGATGACCATAGGCACGAGCGATTTTAATCGCAGCTTCATTGGCTTCTGTCCCAGAGTTACAGAAGAATGCCTGTGTTAAGCCTGTAATCTCTGCTAATTTTTCTGCCAGGCGTTCGTTCCAACCATGTTTAAACAGATTGGAAAGATGCAAAAAGGTTTGTGACTGTGCCACGATTTCTGCATGAATCACTGGATGGACATGTCCTAGTAATGTGACGCCAACGCCTGAAATGGCATCGAAATAACATTTATCCTGTGTGTCCCATAAATAACAACCCTCTCCACGCTGGAACTCGATTGCCAAAGGTTGATAAATCGGCATTAAATAACTCATGTGGTTAGCTCTTTCAAAATATCCATAGAACAAGGTTGATAAAGATGCTTGCTACCCAGCAATTGCATTGCACCATCTTTTTGCATTAAAAATCGTGTATCTTCAATGACCTGATAAAGTTCAAAACTTAAATCATCATGGGGTTGTAAATATTCCACTAAGGTCTTCATGTCTTTCAACGGCTGCAAGGAGCTGGTCTGAAAATTACCCATTAACTTGCCATGCTGATAGATTGTCAGTTGATAGCTTTGGCTCATATTTTATTGCTCCGACCAGTAATAGTTATCAGGTAAAGCCCTTGCTCCAAAAATCGCCTGTCCAACTCGAATATCGGTTGCGCCTTCTTCAATGGCAATCTCAAAATCCCCTGACATACCCATCGATAAACGCTGGATGTCGGGATAAGTTTTTTGAATATCATCCCGTAATAAACGTAAAGTTTGAAAACAACGTCTGACTTCAGTAGGGTCTTGGCTATGAATAGCGAGGGTCATTAAGCCAATGATTTTTAATTGTGGAAATTGTTGGCATTGTTCAATAAGAGTTAAAGCCTGTTCTGGTTTTACCCCGAATTTACTCTGTTCATTGGAAGTATTAACCTGAATAAATACAGGAAGTATTCGCTGAACCTCTACTAAACGATGGTTCAGTTTTTCTGCCAGTTTAATACTGTCTAGAGCATGGAACTCATCAATAAACTTCGCTACATACTTCACTTTATTACTCTGTAGATGTCCAATTAAGATCCAATGAATTGGTAAATGCTGCAAGGCTTCATATTTACCTTTGGCCTCTAATACCTTGTTTTCACCAAAGCAGTGGAAACCCAACTGATAGGCTTGTTCAACTCGCTCAGCAGGTAAGGTCTTGGTCACAGGCAATAAGCGAACTTCTGTTGGACTACGTCCTATTCTTTGGCAAACAGCATCAACCTGTTGCTGAATTTCTTGAATATTCTCTTTTAATTCAACAAGACTATGTGGCGTATTATATTGGCTCATCTTGCAACCTATGACATATATATATTGTCATAGGACAATATTGGAATTTAAAAAAAAGTGCAAGTATTTTGCACATATTTTCTTGGACAAGAATAAAGTTTTCTGAGTAGTGCAGTTTTTCAATTCAGAAATTTAAAAATTGTTCCCAGTAATAAAATAGTTGTTGCCCCGAGTTCTGCAACAATTAAACCGACCATTGCAAAGGTCATCATCCAGTTGGGAAGTGACCAGCGTCCAAGTTGATGAGGTTGTTTAAATTGATTGGTGGTGTCTTGAAGAAGACCATGCAAAATATAGGACAGAATGGCAAAGGTAAAAAAGAACAAATTTGCCAGTACACAAAGCAAGGCAACCAAATGAGATAACACCGTAAAATGGCTAAGTGCTGCCAGGATTAAGCTTGCGGCTGCATACAGTAAGCTACTGCGATGGGCAATATCGACATAGTAATGCGCTCTTGCTCGTTCGGTATGTCGAATCTGGTAATATTTCCAAACCCCAGTCAACATCCCCACCCATAAAAAAATACCACTAAATACAATCGCCCATTGTGTTGCAATAGTTAAAATATACATCTCATTCCCTGAAAAATGAATTTGAATCACTACTACCCAGACAAGGAAAAATTTTGACTAGGTAGCAGTATATTGTCTCAGTTTAAGTTGCCATTGCCATTTTCATTAATGACTTCAATTGATTCACCTCAGATGGATTGGCTTTCTGTAATGGCTTTCTTGGGTCACCCACACTAAAGCCTAGTTCATTTAAACCTGCTTTAATGGTTTTTGGTAAACCACCTTGTACGATAAAACGTAATAAAGGAAGCTGTTTATAAAACAGGCTTTGTGCCAGAGCTAAATCCCCATTTTTCGCTGCCTGATACAGTTGATTTGGCAATTTACCCAACAGATTTGGAGCAACAGTACACCAACCGCTTGCACCAGCACAGAATGCTTCCAGTGCCAGAGGATTGCAACCATTATAAAATGGTAATTTTCCTTGCGTAAGTTCATGGAATTTGTGCATACGCTGAATATCACCCGTACTGTCCTTGACCATACAAATGTTTTCAATCTCTTGGAACATCTTGGCAATCAATTCTGGTGACATATCTACGCCACTGGTGGCAGGGTTGTTATAGACCATCATTGGCAGTTTAGTAGCTGCTGCGATTTGCTGATAATAATCATAAATTTCTTGATCTGTCAGTTTCCAGTAAGAAATCGGCATGACCATAATCACATCTGCACCCAATTCTTCTGCCTTTTTGGCTTTCTGAATTGCCATTGTGGTGGTGAGTTCGGAAATCCCTAAAATTACAGGCACACGATGATTGACCACTTCAATACTTTTTTCGGCAACCTGTTGCCATTCCTGCCAAGACAGATAAGCACTTTCACCAGCACTGCCTAAAGGTGCAATCGCATCACATTGATGTTCCAGTAGTGCATTTAGGGTAATGGTCAGGGCGTCAAAATCAACTTCCTGATTCTCAGCTTTAAAGGGAGTTATCGGATAAGCAATGATGCCTTCTAATTTCATCGTGATTATCCCTCAATGCAATCTGAATGATTTTTCAAAGCTTTACGAGCGTAATAGGCAAAATTGACCTTATTACGTTTATCGGTTGAAAGCCAGTCGTGAGCTTCTTTGGCAAGTTCGTGTGGAATCTGCTGAACTTGTCCTGCTGCCATTGCCAAAAGCTGTAAACGTGCTGCACGTTCAATCAGAATGGCTAAATTACAGGCTTCCTCAATGGTTTTTCCTGCCACCAACTGACCATGATGCGAGAGTAGAACTGCACGTTTTTGACCTAGTGCTGCCGAGATAAAAATCCCTTCTTCATTACCAACAGGTACACCTGGCCAGTCACTGACAAAAGAACAATCTTCATATAAGGCACAAGTGTCCATGTGTGACACAATCAAGGGAACACGCAGCATCGATAGGGCAGCGATATGCGTTGGGTGGGTATGAATAATACAGTTCACTTCAGGATGTTCTTTATAAATCCATGTATGAAAACGATTGGCAGGATTTGCCATGCCCTCACCATTTAAAGGTTTAAGGTCTTGGTCAACTTCCAGTAGATTGGCTGCGGTAATCTCATCAAAACCTAAACCGAAACGTTGGGTAATAAAGGTATTGCCTTTTTCGGTACGGCTAGTAATTTGCCCAGCAAGTCCAGAATCATGACCATGCTCAAATAAGATGCGACACGTTAAAGCAAGTTTTTGTTGATCGGTGTAGCCTTCATCCTGAAAAAGCTGTTGCATACTCTGTTGGGCATTTTGCATCAACTGTTGCTTATCAAGTAGTGCAGTTTCCATAAGATCTCCTATTCGGTTGATTTGTCATTGCGACATGGGCAGAATAAGAAATCTGTGGATGGTTTAAAATATCCAGTTCTTAAAACTTATATGGTCCAGTAAATCATGCAACAACCGTGGAAAATGCGACTACATCTTGCTGAACGTGAAGAAAAAACCATTTTTCTTAAACTGGCAAATCAAATTATTCAGGAAATTTTGTCTGGTCGATTAAGGCAAGGTACACGTTTACAGGGTTCACGTACCTTAGCAGATGAACTGGGGATTAACCGAAAAACTGTACAATCGGTGTATGAAGACTTAGAAGCACAAGGGTGGCTAGTATCAAAACCGAGACAAGGGACTTTTGTTTCTGAACATTTGCCCGATCTCAAACTTGATTCACCATATATCATGATGACATCTGTTCAACCTCATACCGAATCACACACCTCACAGGAAGCCATTAAGAATGATGGTGTTCCAGATACCAGACTGATTCCCTACGAGCTATTTTCCCGTGCCTATCGTCATGCTTTAATTCAGGTGACTCGACAGCAAATTATGGGCTATGGCGAGCCGCAGGGGTGTCTGGAATTACGTCAAGCCTTATTGAATATGTTGTCAATGGAACGCTTTATTCAAGCGACCATACAGCATATTTGTGTGGTTCGGGGTAGTCAAATGGGGATATTTCTTGCGGCTCGTGTACTTGCCAAACAACCACCACAACGTCAGGTGATTGTGGTGGAACAATGGTCTTATCCGCCAGCCGTAGAAACCTTTTTATCCAATCATTTTCAGATTGTTCGGGTTCGATTAGACCAATATGGTCTGGATACTGATCATCTATTTGAAATACTGAAAAATCATACTGTTGCAGCAGTATATACTACGCCACATCATCAGTATCCTACTACTGTTTCTATGTCGATGGATCGGCGATTAAAACTTTTGGAGCTGTCTAAAACTTTTGATTTTTATATTATCGAAGATGATTATGACCATGAGTTCCATTATGACAGTCGCCCTATTCCACCTTTAATCAGTTTGCCTAATGCAGATAAAGTCATTCATATTGGCTCGTTGTCTAAGGTTTTTGCACCAAGTTTAAGGGTGGGTTATGTGGTGGCAGATTTGGAGATTATCCACGCCATGAAACAGGATATTTTGTTGATTGATAAACAGGGTAATGCGATTACTGAATTGGCAATTGCTGAGTTGATGCAACAAGGTGAAATTAAGCGACATACCCGAAAAATGCGGAAGATTTATCAAAGTCGTCGAGATTTTGCAGTCATGACCTTTCAGCAGATTTTTAAGGATAAAGTTGAGATTGTTACACCTGCGGGAGGCATGGCATTATGGGTGAAATTTAATCTGCCTTATCAGGTAGAATTTGTAGAAGCTCTTAAACAGTTATATATTGATTCTGAATATCAATTTGGTTCAGTACTTCATAATATATCAAATTATTTCCATATCCGCTTTGGTTTTGCTGCTTTAAGTGAAGAAGAAATAGCCCACATTGTTCAGATGTTGTATCAGGCTCTTTTGGAGAGATAGGCGATGGTTTTTGTGCATAAAGACTATCTGTATGTACTTGATGATAAATTGTCCTTGAAAAATCAAATATCACACTTATAGTGTGACGTATTCGTGCAATTAAGAATACGTCATTTAATATAAATTTAAGTTATGTGACTTCACAATGACTGAAAAAATTATTATGGATAGACAACTTTTTAAAAAACCTTTTAAACAGACTGATAATGTTATTCTGCCTTGTCCAACTTGTAAGAGATTAAGCTTAAAACTTGATAACAGAAAATTTTATGCTTTTGATACAGCACTCTCAAGAAAAATTCAAGAAAGTGAAGAAGATTGGGATTTCGATTGGTTATCATCAGTTTTTACAGCAGTATTTATTTGTAGCAATGGTGCTTGTGGTGAGCATGTAATATGTTCAGGTACTGGTTTTGTTGATTGGGAAGCTGAACCTAACGAACATGGAGAGCTGGAACAACAGTATTATTGTTATTATTCACCAAAAACTTTCATACCTCCTATTAATTTTTTTAATATTCCTGAAAAATGTCCTAATAGTGTTAAAGAACCATTGATTGAAGCTTTTTCTTTAACATTACAATCTTCTGGTTCTGCTGCAAATAAAGTTAGGGCAGCTATTGAAAATCTTTTGACCGAGTTTGGAGTAGCTAGAAATTCAAGGAAAAATAATAAACTTCATCGTTTATCTTTAGATGCTAGAATTGCTAAAGCTAAAAATAAAAATGCAAATTTAGGTGATCTTGAAGATATTTTATATGCTATTAAATGGTTAGGTAATGCTGGCAGTCATGGTAATTCTGAAATAACAATAGATGATGTTTTTGATGCTTATGAATTGATGAGCCATTTATTGAATGAATTGTATCAATCTAAAGCTGAAATTAATAAACTAGCTAAAGCTATTAGGAAAAGAAAAGGTCCTGTCAAAAAATAATCAGAAAAGGAGTCCACTCTATTAAATGGTGGACTCCTATTTTCTTATTCCAAAGGCATACGATATTCAATGATTCCTGGCTTTTCAGCAACCCAGTTATAAAGTTTTTGGGCGGTATGATTGGTTTCCTGTGTATGCCAATATAAGCGGTCACATTTTTGGGCAATCGCCTGTTTTTGTACATATTCAATCAGGCGTTTACCAATATGCTGACCACGAGTTTCAGGTGACACATATAAGTCTTCCAGATAACAATAATTTTGTTCTGCCCAGGTTGAGCGGTGAATCACATAATGCACAAAGCCTAAAACTTTATCACCCTGTTTGGCAACAGCACAGTACACAGGCTCAGCTTTGTCAAAGAAGCGTTGCCACGTGGTTTCAGTCACCTTAGTGGATAAACAGACCTTATAAAAATCCTGATAGGCTAACCAGTAAGGTATCCATTGTTGATAATCTTGTTGCTGTACTGGAATCACCTGAATTTCTTGGCTTTGCATGATAATACTCCCATGATTTTGTGAGTTAAAAATAGATGAGCAAAGCATAATATTGATATGGTACTGTTTTAAGATACAGTTTTAATATTTTCCACAGTACCAGTTTTGATATGAAAATCTAGGATATTTTTCTATTCATCATCTCCTGAATAAAGATAATAATCACAGTCAATAGAATAAAAGCAACGGCTAACCATAAAATCTCTATGGCTAACTTTTTATCCAGTAAAAAACCACAGATTAGGGGGCCAACCACGCCACCCAGATTAAATCCTGTGGAAACAATACCAAAAGTACGTCCTTCTGCTCCGACAGGCGATGCCTTACGCACCAACATATCTCGGGATGGGGCAATAACGCCCATTAAAAATCCAGCACAGGCAAACGAAGCCACCAATGCCAAAGCAGACATCGGCATACAAATAATCATGATAAGCACTAAGGCAGCACTACCAAACGCTGCCGCAGCAAAGGCTGAATGATGCTGAACTCTATCTGCAATAACTCCACCTGCCAGTACCCCAAATGCACCCGAAAACATAAATGCAGTTAAAGCATAATTCGCTGTGTTGAGGTCAATATGTAATCCATCGATCAGTGAACTGACAGAAAACTTTTCAATCGCCCCTGTGCTTAAGCTGAGCAAGGTAAAAAACAGGGTCAAGATGGCAATGGTTGAAAAATGGATAGCATGAGGGCGAACTTCTGCATGGGAATGTTGTTGTTTTTTATCATATTGACGAGACTGAATATGAATCTGTGAGAGATTCAACATCAGTAATAGACCAACAAGGCTAATGATTGCCGCCAAAGCGAAAGCCCAGTTTATGCCAAAGCTCATGCCTATACTAATCATCATCAATGGCGTAATTGCAGCACCAAAGAAACCTGAAAAAGTATGAATGGAAAAAGCCCGACCCATCTGTTTTGCAGGAATGCCTGTAGAAAGTAAAGCATAGTTTGCAGGGTGATATACACCATTTGCCACACCTGCCAATGCCATTGCAACGATAAGTAAAATATAGGAGGTGCTGATAAAAACTAAAGTGAAGCTGATGGTACCCAGTAATAGGGCATAAATCAGCATCTTTCTTGCCCCAAGACGGTCTACTAAAAAGCCAAATGGAGCTTGTACCAGCAGAGAAACCACATTAAATACACCGATTGCAATGCCCAGTTCCATAAAGGAAACATTGATCGCCTTTGGTAAAATGGGCAATAAAGCAGGTAAAGTCATAATATGAATATGACTAATGGCATGAACAATAGAGATGTAAGTTAAGAGAACTTTAGCACTTCTTTCCAATGGATTGCCTCAAAGTGTTTAAATTGCAAAAAGGGTATGCGTGATACCCTGAATATCAATGGCTGACTCATGAACTGAACTTAAATTTACCATTCAGTACAAGATAAGAAATTAATCCTAGAACTAATCCCCAGAATGCACCACCAATCCCAAATAAGCTAATATTGGCAGCAGTAGCAACAAAGGTAATTAAAGCGGCTTCACGGCTATTAACGTCACTCATGGCATTGGCAAGGCTTCCTGCAATTGTGCCTAACAAGGCAAGCCCAGCCAGTGTGCTAATAAATGCGGTAGGAAATGCTGCAAATACTGCTGCCAATGTCACGCCAAAAATCCCGACCAAAATATAAAATATCCCTGCGGCAATCCCTGCAACCCAGCGTTTTGATGGGTCTTCATGTGATTCTTTACCTGTACAGATTGCTGCGGTAATAGCAGCCAGATTAAACGCATGTGAACCAAAAAATGCCATGATGAATGAGCCTAAACCTGTCACAGCCAGAATCGGTTTGGCACTGGTTTTAAAACCATCATTTTTAAGCACGAATAAACCTGGCATATATTGCCCTGTTAAGGTAATAAGGAATAAAGGCAAGGCAATACTGAGTATCGAGTTAATCGAAAACTCAGGGGCAGTAAAAATTGGGGATGCCAATTTCAACTCAAATCCAGCAAAGTCAATTCGTGATTGCAACATCAGGAAAATAAAACCAAAAACTAAAACGCTGACAATCGCATAGCGTGCTGAAAAACGCTTGGTGATGAGGTAAACAAAAAATAAGGAAATCGCCAGAAATGGGTCAATGGTCATATTGGTAAAGGCAGCGATCCCAAACTGTAATAAAATTCCTGCCAATAAACCTGAGGCAATGCCAATCGGAATCAGGCGAATGAGTTTCTCAAAATAGCCTGTAATCCCTAAAATGACAAAGGCTAAGGCAGAAAGTAGGTATGCCCCAATCGCTTCGGCATAAGGTACGGTCACAAGAGCAGTAATCAGAAAAGCTGCCGCAGGGGTTGACCATGCTGTAATAATCGGTTCTCGTGTGTACCAGCTTAATATTATCCCTGTGATACCGACCCCAATCGAAATCGACCATACCCATGAAGCTGTAAGCTCAGGGCTAAGTCCTGCCATCTGTGCAGCCTGAAAGATTAAAATAAATGTACCGCCATAATTGACAATGACTGAGATTAAACCTGCCATAATTGGGGGCAGCAAATCATTGGAATGACGCTGAAAAGATGAGTATTGACCAGACATAACCCAACCCCTAAAAATTTAAAAATTAAGTAGCAGAGTGTATTTTTAATGATGGTATTGTCATAAGATACAGTTTGGATATTTTTTAAAGTACCAGTTTAATCATGGCAACGTCACCTTCTGCTTATTTTCCACACTTAATTTTGCCCAAAGGGCAGCAAATTAAAGACGGTTTATATTGTATTTTGCGTGATGCGATTTTAGAGGGCCGCCTATCTGCGGGTACAAAATTGCCCTCAAGCCGTACTTTGGCAGAAATGATGTTGATTTCCCGTAATTCGGTCTTGGCAGCGTTGGAACGTCTGCTTGATGAGGGTTATTTAGTCACTAGACCGAGTTCAGGCACGTATGTTGCCGATATTATCCCTGACCAACTGATTCAAATTCAAAATGATAGACAACAAGCGGTATATCAGCCTACGCAAACACTCAACATTAATCCTCATATTGCCAATTTATTGCCACATTGGCATCAGCAGCGTTTTTCTAACCAAGAAAAGAAAATGTTTCATATAGGTGTGGGTTGTGTGGACTTATTCCCCCATCAACTTTGGGGGAAATTATTAGGTCGAGCATGGCGACAGTCCTATTATCAACTTGGACAATTCCATGACCCACGAGGATATTTGCCATTGCGTCAGGCAATTTGCCAATATGTCCAATCAACACGAGGATTAAACTGTAACGAAGAACAAATTTTGATTGTGAATGGTACACAACAGGCAATTCATCTGGCAGCTTATGCCCTGTTACAGCCACATGACCAAGTATGCTTAGATGAACCAGGTTATGATTCGGCTCTTCATATATTTCGTAGCTTTGGGGTGACGGTACAGCCGATTGAAAGTGATGATGAGGGGATGAAAATCCCAGAGATTATTCAGCACCATGCAGCCAGTAAATTAGTCTATACCGCTCCCTCGCATCAGTTTCCACTGGGTGGCACATTAAGCCTTGCCCGACGTTTTGCCTTACTGGATTGGGCGGCTCAACAGCAAAAATGGATTTTTGAAGATGACTATAACAGCGAGTTTCGTTATGGCACACACCCTATTCAGGCATTGCAGGGTTTAGACCAACAGCAACGGGTGATTTATGCAGGCACATTTTCCAAAATGATGTTTCCTGAATTTCGATTGGGGTTTATGGTCGTCCCTGAAGCCTTAATTGATACAGTTAGTCTGGCAAAATATTATACCGATACTCGTAGTTCTTATCTGGAACAAGTGGCACTGACTGAATTTATAAAAGATGGTCATTATGCTCGGCATGTGCGTAAAATCCGTAAAGCCTGTTACGAACGGCAACAGGTTTTAATTGCAGCAATTCAACATCATCTCTCGGATGTATTGGACGTACAATCTACCGATTCAGGGATTCATTTGGTGTGTTGGCTAAAAGCAAATTGGACAGAGCAGGATTTTATAGCCCAATGTATACAAGTAGGTTTATCAGTACAACCATTATCCCGATATTGTCAGACTTCATCGCAAAAAGCAGCCGTATTGTTTGGTTATGCGGCACATACCCCTGATGAAATCAAAGAGCATATAGAGAAACTGGCAAGACAAATTCAAAAAGAGACGATTTAAGGAATTAGAAAGTTTAAAAAAGAAGTGGCTTCGTAGGTAAGTCGTTCCTCACTTAGACCCGATAATCTTAATACACGCCATCGATGGTTATTTTGATGCTCAAGCGTCATTTTAATCAGTGTTCTACTGATACGACGGATCTGATAGAAACTTATGCTTTCACTATATTTTCTTAGAAATAGCTGTGTTAATGGTAATAGAGAAAGGTTTTTTTCAATAGTTGAGCTATGCAAGGTTTGTTTCATCCACCATTTTGCTGAACGTCTAGGACTATCTAAATCCCAAAGTAAATCATTGTTAAGTTTAATCAACTGTTTTACGAAACCTAGATCACGGCTATGCCAATCCACTTTAGTACCTTGAGGAATATGTTTCTGGTGAACCCCCCGATTGGTATCTAATAACCAATTCTTGTCATTACGGTATAACCAAGCATATAAAGCAGCATTTAAACGTCGGGCAGGCTTTACGCCATTTTGTCTGATCAAGTTCAGCCAATTTTCTCTGTTTTTTATGGTGAGATCAGTAGTATGGTTGTTATGAGCATCTATATGATTATTTTGATTTATTTTACGGAAAGAGCGGACTTGTTGGAGAATTTCAGCAAAAGACCATTCTCTATTGATTAAAGCCTCAATCGTAAGGATATGCTCCAGATAACTAAAGCTTTTTCGATGTTTTCTGAAAATGTTGCGTAACCAAGATGTTTCGGAAGTTAAATCGGCTAAACAATACTGCTCTAAAAATTTCTTTGACCAATGTGCTGTCATCTTTTCCCAAATAGATTCATGAAGAACCTGCCGTTGTCCTCGAATACAATCATTCTGCCGAGCCAATTCATAATAAAACATGGTCCATTGTTCATAACTGGGTGAATCAGAGGGAGGCAAAGTCAATAACTCTAACAATTTGGACGTAATAAAAATGTGATCAGAATTGGCAATGGTTTGTTCTGTTTTAGGACATGATTGATGAGACGGAACCAAAAAATCATGCCGATGTAATGATCTTAAATCCATTTCTGAGTCAATGAGTTGACCATGTTGGAGACAGCAAGCTCCCTGTATTTGCCATAAGCGAAACCAATAATATTCACCATATTCCTCTAATTGTTCTGCTAAACATTGTGGGCAATAACGTAATTTATGAATAGGTGGGATACGTGAGGCATTAATGCCTAATGCGAGATGAATCGAACCTTGAGAAATATCAGCCATCCACTTTAAGCATTGTTGTCGTCTTTTTTCGGGAACAAAAGGCGCATAAATTGGGAACAGCGAATGTTGATAGGCGATCTCCTCAACGGTAAATTGATGGTTGGGAAATTGGTAAATAATAGCGTTTAGGTGACAAGGCAAATCTACAGTTGCAATCACCTTACGGTTTTCAAAGACTTCATCCAGTAATTGTTTGGGACTTTCCAAAGCCAAACGAGTCCCTGCCCGAGCCACAGTACTGTAAATCAGCTCGTGTTCATAAGGCATAGGAAAGTTTAGCATGGCTAACTGACCTGTTTGATCCAGTGATCAAGATCAAAAACTACATTGGTTTGAGCTTTTAAATGTTCATAAAAGCTATGTTCACTTTCTTTTTGTGAGAATTGAAAACGTAAGTCTGCTGTATCTAAGGTTTGCCATTGATCAGGTTTGGTACTTTTACCTTGTGATAATTTTGGTTTTGATGACGATGAGTTGGAGTCTTGCGGAACATCCTGATTTAACCAACGCATAATAATAGGGAGTAGTTCAGTTAATTTTCGATCTGGATGTTCTTTAAATGCTCTTTTCACAAGGGGAATTAAAAGCTGGGAATCATAACCAAGCTCAAGCAATAGATTATGCAAGCGTATAGATTCAGCATGACCCCGATATTCTGCCAGTTGGTCATTTTGATCTAGACTACTTTCTTCAATTCGAGAGATCAGTTTTAATAATTGTCGATCTACTTCAGGTGTAATCAAGTCGGAATATTCTGCAATTCGTCTTGCATCACCAGAGCGTAAGACATCTATAATTTTATGAATCGGTTTAAAATCTTCCTGAAATGTGGTTTTAAGCAGTTTAACCGTAATACGTTCCAAACCTGATTCAATCGCTCGTATCTGTGCCAGAACGAACAGTTTGACCACAATGTCCAGAATACCCTGACTAAGATCAAACCAGCATTGGCGTAATTCTTCAGATAATACAGGGTCCGATTTTCTCAACCATTGATACTTCCAGAGTGAGTCAGTAAATGTCATCCATTCGGATTTTCTGACTTTTCCATCTGGTGTGGTGATTGCAGGCTCATTTTTCATCGGTTCCCAATGAATTGACCCCAAACCTACCGCTCTACGTGATGAACGGAGATCCCGCTCAAAGATTTGAATTGCTTTAGGTGTCCCGACCATGACGATGGGGAGACTATAAATATTGACTAATGTGACAAAGAAATTGAGCATCTCATCCGAATTTTTGGATCGATTTGCTAATAAGTGTTGAATTTCATCAATGACTAATAAGCCAATGGCATGAAGATGGGCAATATGCCCCATAAGCTGTAACAGCTTTTGTTCATTATGGCGTTTTTGCGTATATTGTTTTTCGTAAGTTGTTCCCAATGCACGATCTACGGCACTAAAGAAATTTAAATATAACGACTTAAGTGAACCATTATAAGGACAGTCGATTTTTAAATAGACAAGTTGGGTAAAGTTATGCTCAGGGTGGTAAATCTTTTGTTTGTAATTTCTTAAAATTCGGTTCAGTGTGGTGGTTTTCCCGCTGCCAGAAAAACCAATAAAGGTAAGGCTCTGTGCTGTAGAACGTACATCATTAGAGGGTGTTGGTTCAAAATTGTTGGATAAAGCGATTTGATGACTACGGTTTAGAATTCGATTAAAGTCGCCAGTCACAATATTCCTCCCTACATAGCCTTTCCTCAGCATGATGGAGATTTTCTGCTCTAATTCTAAGTGCCTGCGGATAGGATGAAAAAAGTTATTAAATAGCTGTGAAATAATATGGGCACGAGTATTATTCGGTAACTGCCGATCAGATTGTTTAAATTCGATTGAACCTTTGATCGCTTGAATCGTGTCCTGTGCCTCAAAAATGGGTGGCAACGCCTCGATAAAAGGATTTCCCTGATAATCCGAAACTGGGCTAGGCGTATATACTGCATAATCATTTTGATTTGTCATAAACATATCCTAGAGTAAAGCTGGATGTATTAATCATCATCAGAGTGATCAATATCTTCCAGCAAGTCCTGATAAATACCAAAAGTAAGTTGGTAATCCTCATCATGTTCCAGCTTCTGTTTGGACTTAGGCATCTGAATAATGTTATTTGTTGATTCAGATATAGTTTCAGTTGGTTGTTCAGGAAGTGGATTTTTCAGATGATCTGCTTTCCTCGCCAAACGTTCATAATTCTTTTCTCGTTGACGGTTTCCCCTAATGCCTGTAACACGTTGTTTTTTGCTTGATGTTGTCTTTGGCTTTTGAGCATTTGCTTGAGCAATAATAGATTCTATATGCTCTTCAAGAGCAGCTTTAGATTTATTGGTTTCCAGTTCTTGAATTGCTTGGGTTTGCTTCTGTTCCTGTTGAACCTGCCAAACCTCCCAGAAACTACAACCCGTAAATTCTCTTGATCTTGGTGCAAGTACAGCTTCCCAATAGTGTAGGCTATCTTCCTGATAAAAAACATAAATTATCTCAGCATTACTGGGATCATAAGCGACTTGTAAAGTATCTGGTCTTGAGATTGATTTTTTACGGTGCATCCAGCCTTGTTGATGAATTTCCGCACAATAATAGAATACGCCAAAAACTTTGAGCCCAAGATCAGATAAGGTTGTTTTGGTTTTAGGAAGCAGTGCAACACGTAATGCCTTTTCGGAAACCTGTTTTAATCTGCCCACTCGGTGTTGTATACCCCAGTTCCAGAGATGAATTGGGACTAAAGGTAAATCCGTTGGCATATCAATATCACGATCATACTTTTTTAATTGGTGGGTCAGGTTGTAAGTGAGGATTGAACCAATAATAATCTGCTTAAAATCATGAATTGTTAACGTAGCATCTAGGCGATAGTCCGAACCACCTCGTTTTTTTTCTTTAAAGGGCTGTACCACACCTGAAGCAAAAGGCTTAAATGTTGCCTGAGCAGTTCTGAAATAGCGCTCTACAATAGGCTTTAAATCCCCACGATATGGCGCAGTATTTTCAATCCGAATTGAAAAACTATGTTCTAGTGCCTCAATCTGATGACCTAATAATTCTCCACGATCTGCTAAAATAGCATCAGGTAATCCAATACAAGGCCACTCATCAATGGTAATTTCATAACCATACTGTCTGCATAACTCAACTTTATCGGTCATGGCAACTTGTAGAGCCTGCATTGCGGTTACATATGAAGCATTCTCAAAACCAATATAAAAACCGACTACCATTCTGCTAAATACATCAGCGATGAAGTAAATCGTTGGTCTTCCCACAATACAGGCACGATCAGAATCTGAAACAAGATAAATATCGGCAATCGTTGCATCAATCTCATAACGTGATCCTGGCCCTAAGACTTGGGTATTCACCGTCGAGTGAAGTGCCCGAATATCCTTGTTATAGAGAATTGGATTACTACGGGCAGTAAGCTGGGCAACTTTAGGAAATTCACGTTCATAAAAATGTTTAAACTGCCATATTGATGGAATCTCAGTATCCTGAACATCAGGAAATAATGAATGATACATTGTATAGAACTTACGATAGGCATAACCTAAAGAATGTTTATTCTTGGTTAACATATATTTATTGATATTAATTCTAAATAATCGCTCAATATTTACATCAATAAGTGCCCCTGTACCTGGCATAGATTTTCTGGGTCGTCCCAGCTTTTTATCTTTGGCAATTCGTTTACTACCTTTGGCACCAGAATTTTGATAACTTGGAATAAGAGCATTAGGTATTTGACCTCGTTGCCAATACCTGCGGGCAAGCCTGTAAATCGTCTGGTGAGTAGATTTCTGCTGCTCCAATATACGTTTAACAAGATCAAAGCGAATAGATGGGTCAAAAAATTGATCATGTGTAATGAGCGGTCTGATTAACGCCATTCCAGCATCACGTTTTTGCTGCTGGATACTACCCTCAACAACTTTTAGCAATGCGATATCTGCAAAGGGGTCTTCAATCAATTCCGCTTCATTTGCTTCTATGGATTGAATTAACTCATTCTTTTCGATCAGAAAGGGGTTAGCACTCTGACTATCAATATCAATCCATACGATGTGATAAAGTGTCATTTTAAGGATACGAAAAGATGTATCGTGCAGCTTATAAACATCATTGATTCGAAACATGGCGAATTTCCTCCCACACTTCAATATCACCTAATGTAATTTCAGATAATTTGAGCTTTTTATAGTCTTTGGTTATATCAAAGATAAAATAACGTTGAGCAAGAAGCTCCCGAATTTCTGATAAAGATGAACCTAGTTCTAAATCATATGCCTGATCTACTTTTTTACTTAATTCGATTAATGTGAGATGAGGATATTGGGTAAATTTCTGGATATATTCATTGAGCTTTTCATAAACAGGGATAGTAGATTCCCTCATAGCAGGATAGAGCCATTTGATATTGTGAAGTACAGTGGCAGGAATATCTTTTTCTGTAAGAATGTACCAAGGTATCTTTGTACTTTCCCAATATCTTCGTTCCAGCTCCAGCTTTTCAATGGTTCTCATATCTTCCAAATCTGCTACGTATTTCGTTTGCAGAACAAAATTGGGTTGTTTGGAATCTTTATGATCTATATAAAAATCCGAACTCATAATTTGTAAGGCATTACGAACTCTAGGGTGAGTAATTTGAGCCTGTTCTGCAATTTGGGTTGTAGTTTGGAGAGGTAAGGGAAACTGTTCTCGAATATCAATAACTGATGGATTCCAGTCTAAAAGTAAAAAGGTTGCAAGTTCTAAATCAGACAATAAATGATGTGTACGTTTGGTTGTATGTCCATATACACGATGTGAGCGACCTTTTGAGCCAAAATCACGCACAGTCACCCAAGGCTTATAGTTCTTTAAGTAGCCCTGACCATGACCTTCTTTAATCCAATTGTCTTGTTGTTTTTCAGTCGCCATAGCAAATCGCCTGCTACTCTCATTAATTTAAGAATAGCAGGCGATTGTTATTTGAGCAATATGAGATGATACTTTATTACCTAAGATGAAACTATATTACTTAGGATGATACTTTATTACTCTCATACATAACCCTCCTTTTTTTATTTTGTAATTATTCGACTGTTACGCTCTTGGCAAGGTTACGTGGTTGGTCAACGTCGGTACCACGTAATACAGCCACATGATACGAGAGCAATTGCACAGGAATACTGTACACAATTGGTGCTAACCATTCATTGACAGCTGGAACATGAACGACATGTTGGCGATCTTTACCATGAATACCACTGTTTTCATCAGCAAAAACAAATAGTTCTCCACCACGAGCTTGAACTTCTTCCATATTCGATTTTAACTTATCGAGCATTTCATCTTGTGGAGCCAAGATCACGACTGGCATCTCATTGTCTACTAAAGCCAATGGACCATGCTTTAATTCGCCAGCCGCATATCCTTCAGCATGAATGTATGAAATTTCTTTCAGTTTCAATGCGCCTTCTAGAGCGATAGGGAAGTGTGTGCCACGTCCTAAGAACAAGCAGTGGTTTTTCTCAACGAAGAGTGCTGATAGACGCAGAATTTCAGTATTGCCTTGTAAAGTATCTAAAATTACTTTCGGGCAATGCCATAGCGCTTCTGTAATTTCCTTCAATTGAGCATCTGCAAGACGTTGTTTAACTTGACCAATTTTTAAGATCAACAACATCAATGCTGCAAGTTGAGTGGTAAAGGCTTTGGTTGATGCAACGCCGATTTCAGGACCTGCAAGCGTGAGTAAATGATGATCTGTTTCGCGAACCATTGATGAAGTGGCAACGTTACAAATGGTCATGGTACTAATGTCGATGTTCTGAGCTTGAGCGCGTTTTTGTGTTTCGCGTAATGCAGCCAACGTATCCGCAGTTTCTCCAGACTGAGAAATACAGATATACAGTGTATGAGCAACAATGACAGGCGTGCGATAACGGAATTCACTGGCAATCTCAACTTGGCAAGGTACACCAATCAATTGCTCGAACCAGTATTTTGCAATCATACCTGCATGGTAGCTAGTACCGCAGGCAATGATTTGTACTTGCTGAATTTTGTCAAAATCCGCATTGGCATGTTGAAGAAAATCTTCACGCAAATTATTGCCATTCAATGCTTGTGAAATCGTTTGTTGAATCGCTTCTGGTTGCTCATAAATTTCTTTGAGCATGAAATGCTTATATTCGCCTTTTGATGCATTGCTGACGGTTGCATCCAGTTCTTTGATTGGACGTTCAACGCGTTCACCATCAACAAATACTTCAATGCTGTTACGGGTTAAGCGGGCAATATCGCCTTCTTCCAAATAAACGAAGCGATTAGTAACAGGTAATAAAGCCAATTGGTCTGAACTAATAAAGTTCTCGCCAATACCTACACCGATCACCAATGGTGAACCTTCACGCACAGTGATCAGTTCATCAGGGTGTGCGGTATGCACAATACCCAGCGCAAAAGCGCCTTTTAGGCGAGGAATAACTTTTTGTACAGCTTCAAGTAAGCTATCAGTTTGCTTTAAAGCATCGTTGACAAGATGAGCAACAACTTCAGTGTCTGTTTGTGAGGTAAAGATATAACCTAGCGCTTGTAATTCATCTTTAAGCTCTTGGTAGTTTTCAATAATACCGTTATGTACAACAGCGACATCACCTGAAACATGTGGGTGAGCATTATTTTCAGTTGGTTTACCATGGGTTGCCCAACGGGTATGTGCAATACCTACATTACCAGTCAAATGCTGCTCAGATACTGCTTCAGCTAAATTTGCAACTTTACCTACACGACGTTCGCGTAAGATTTGTTGATTATTCAATAATGCTAAACCCGCAGAGTCATAACCGCGATATTCCAGACGTTTTAATCCTTCAATCAGAATATCAGTTACACATCGTTCAGCAACGCCACCAACAATACCACACATAATTTTATCCTCTTATTTTTTCAGTTTTTGGGGGCGCTGATAATTTGCTTTTTCAAACTGTTTTGATCGTTCAACAGCTAAACTATGCTCTGCCACATCTCGAGTTAAAGTTGAGCCTGCACCTGTGGTTGCACCTTGAGCAATTTTAATTGGTGCAACCAATGAGTTATTGGTACCAATAAATACATTGTCTTCAATCACAGTACGATGTTTATTTGCGCCATCATAATTACAAGTGATGGTTCCTGCACCAATATTACAATCAGCACCTATATCTGCATCACCTAGATAAGTAAAGTGATTGGCTTTAGAGCCTACACCAATATTAGAATTTTTAACTTCGACGAAGTTGCCAATATGCACATCATTCGCAAGATTTGCGCCTGGACGAAGACGGGCGAAAGGACCGATTTGAGTGTTTTCTCCAACGATCGCATTTTCAAAAATGCTATAGGCTTGAACTTTAGTGCCTGCCGCAATACGAGTATTTTTTAAAATACAGCCTGCGCCAAGTTGAACGTTGTCACCTAATTCGCAATCACCTTCAATAATGACATTGACATCAATTTGTACATCTTGACCGCATTTCACAGTTCCACGTAGGTCAAAACGATTTGGATCAATTAAATGTACGCCTTGTTGCATCAATTCTTTTGCTTGCTGTTGCTGAAATTGACGTTCCAAAGTTGCAAGTTGTAGGCGGTCATTCACACCTTCAACTTCAAATTCAAGCTCAGGTTGAATTGAAGCAATTTCTAAGCCATCGGCAACAGCCATTGCCACGATATCCGTGAGGTAATATTCACCTTGAACATTGTTATTAGACAGTTTTGGCAACCATTGATGTAATTTGGCATTACTTACACAATAAATGCCCGTATTAATTTCTTGTATTAGACGCTGTTCGTCATTGGCATCTTTATGCTCAACAATCGCTTGAATCTTATTTGCTTGACGAACGATACGACCATAGCCTGTTGGATTTTCAACATTAAGCGTAATCATACCAATACCAGATTGGCTAGAGGCATCAAGTAGCTGTTCAAGGGTACTTTGACGAACGAGAGGAACATCCCCATATAAAATCAAAGAAATACCATCTTGAGGTAATACTGGGAGAGTCATTTGCACCGCATGACCTGTTCCTAACAGTTCTGCTTGTTCAACCCACTCTATTTGTTCAGCAGCAAAGCTTTGCTTAACGAGTTCACCACCATGCCCATAGATCGTAATAATATTTTGAGCATGTAATTTTTTTGCAGTTTGAATCACATGTCCTAAAAGTGGACGGCCTGCAAGTGGTTGTAATACTTTTGGTAGTTGTGAACGCATTCGCGTTCCTTTCCCCGCTGCAAGAATAATAACAGTTGTTGACATAACTAACTCTAATTCAATGGCTTAAGTCAAAAATAAAAAAGAATAATAAAAATACAAAGCGCAGCCCAAAGACCTGCAATGATGTCATCAAGCATAATCCCTAGACCACCAGTAACTTTTTGGTCTGCCCAACTAATCGGAAATGGTTTCCAGATGTCAAATATACGGAAAAAAATAAAACCGACAATGACCCATAACCAATTTAATTGCTGTAGATAGAGCAAGGGTAGGAGCGTAATAGATTGTCCTGCAAATTCATCCCACACAATTCGACCATCATCGTGTACATGAATGACTTTCGCTGTTTGCCCACAGATGTATATGCCCACCAAAGACATGATAAGAATTGCTAAAACACTCAAATTAAAACCGAGATATAACCATAATGGTGTAAATAACAATGCAAATGCAGAACCAAATGTTCCTGGTGCTTTAGGACTGAGACCAGAACCAAATCCAACCCCGCAGAAAACGATGCAGCGATCGAACCAAGTCATCTGTTTGAAGTGAATGGGAGGCTTATGCAAAATGTTGGTATCCATGAATTTGTAGTGGGTAATTTTTACCCATATACTCAAATAACAATCCAGTTTGTTGGGTAATTTTGCCAATTATTGTAAGCGGAACATCTAATTGTTGTCGCGAGAGTTTTTCAAAATTTTGCGGTGATATTGTAAAACATAATTCGTAATCATCACCACCTGCAAGCGCATAATGCCAAGCTTGTCTCAAATCTAATTCTTTTAGTGATTGATCTATCGGAAGCTGCTCAAGCTGTAATGTTGCACCTACTTTTGATGCGTTCAGAATATGTCCTAAATCTTGTGCGAGTCCATCTGAAACATCGATCATACTTGAGGCTAAACCTTTTAGCTGTTGTCCCAAGTTACAACGTGGCGTTGGATAATCTAGGCGTTGTTGTAGAGGATGTCCTAAGTGTTGTAATCCAAACGCTGCATCACCAATCTGTCCACTAATACAGACATAGTCGCCGACTTGTGCGCCTGCACGCGTGATGGCTTGACCTTGTTCAATCCAGCCTAAAGCGGTGACACTTATAGTGAGTTGGGTGCTTTGAGTGGTATCGCCACCGATTAGGCTAACACCAAATTGATCGCAACAATCAAAAAGACCCTGACTAAATCCAGCCAACCAGTCATGATCAACGGTAGGGAGGCTGAGTGCGAGTAAAATACTATGGGGTTTTGCACCCATTGCGGCGAGATCAGATAAATTGACCGCGACACTTTTCCAGCCAATGGCATGGGCTGTCGTATCTAAGGGAAAATGTCGACCAGCGACTAGAGTGTCTGTGCAAATGACGAGTTGTTGCGAGGAAGGGGGGGTGAGGATGGCTGAGTCATCACCAATACCTAAACTGACATCCTGATGAGATGCTCGTTTAAAGTAACGGTCAATAATTGAAAACTCAGCCATGAAACATCAAGCCTATTATTTCGCTTGTTGTTTTTCGGCTTCACGAAGCTTTGAAGAAAGACGATCTAATACACCATTGATGTATTTATGGCTGTCTGCACCACCAAAGTGTTTTGCTAGCTCAATTGCTTCATCAAGTACAACGCGGTATGGAACTTCGAGATGATCTCGTAATTCATAAGCACCAAGTCGTAAGGTTGCAAGTTCTACACCATCTAGTGCAGTTAACTCACGATCAAGTACAGGGATGAGTAACTCATCTAAAGCTTCATGTTGAGCAACCACTTGAGTGAGCAATTCATGGTAATAGTTAAGGTCAACTTTGTGCATAGCATTTTCTACACGTGTACGTGCTTCAATTTCATGGACAGGGTTATGACTCATTTGCCATTCATAAATCCCTTGTACAGCAAAACGACGTGCTTTGCGTTTCGCTGCATAAGCGGCCTGAAGTGTTTGCGACATGCTTTAAATTGCCTTTAATAAGTTAACCATTTCGATTGCAGTCAATGCAGCTTCGCTACCTTTGTTTCCTGCTTTCGTACCTGAACGTTCGATTGCTTGTTCAATGCTGTCTGTCGTTAAGACACCATTGATCACAGGCATTGTGCTTTCAAGTGCAACTACACCTAAACCTTTCGCACATTCACCTGCAACGAAATCAAAATGTGGTGTGCTACCACGGATCACTGCACCGAGTGCAATGATGGCATCAAATTTGTTTGAAGCCGCTAATTTTTTTGCAACGATAGGAAGTTCCCACGCACCAGGTGCGTGAATAACAGTAATCGCATCTTCTGAAACGCCATGACGTTTTAAAGTGTCGATCGCGCCTTCAAGTAAATGTTCAACCACGAAGCTGTTGAAACGTCCTACTAAGATCGCATAACGACCTTCGCTTGCGAGATGTAATAAACCTTCAATTCGGCGAATTGCCATAGCAACCTCGATTATTTTGCTGTGATTTGATCGGCAGTGATATATTCCACTACCTCTAAATGAAATCCTGATAAAGCATTGAAACGAAGTGGAGAACTCAACAACTTCATTTTCTCAACACCAAGATCACGTAAAATTTGTGCACCGACACCAATTGTTTGATATTGCTGCGATAGAGCTGCATTTGATTTCAGTGGTTTTGGTTGGTTCAAATGATGAATGGCATGACCTAAATCTTCCAAGTGATCTTGTCCAATCCAAACCAATACACCACGGTCACTTGCAGCAATCGTTTTCATTGCAAGATCAAGATTCCATGCTGGAGAACCATCGGCTTTATTAAGCTTTAAAAGATCACGAACAGGGTTGAAACCATGCACACGAACAGTGGTGATGCCTTGTTTTGGTTCGCCTTTTACTAAAGCTAAATGGATATCTGGATTACCAATTTCACGATATTTATACAGTTCAAATGTACCGTATTCAGTATCAATGGTTTCTTGAGACAAACGTTCAACAGTTTGTTCATTGGTCATGCGGTAATGGATCAGATCCGCAATTGTACCGATTTTTAAACCATGTTTTTCTGCAAAAACTTCTAAGTCTGGACGGCGTGCCATGGTGCCGTCTTCATTAATAATTTCACAGATAACAGAGGCAGGCTCTAGACCTGCTAAACGGGTGAGGTCGCACCCTGCTTCCGTATGACCTGCGCGGTGCAATACACCGCCTGGTTGAGCCATCAATGGAAAAATATGACCAGGTTGAACGATATCGCTTGGTTTAGCATGTGCTGCAACTGCGGTGCGAATTGTATGCGCGCGTTCAGCAGCGGAGATACCGGTACTGATCCCTTCAGCTGCTTCAATCGACAGCGTGAAGTTAGTGGCATGTTGTGCACCGTTTTGATCTACCATTAACGGTAAATTAAGCTGTTTACAGCGATCACGACTCAAAGTTAGGCAAACTAGGCCACGCGCATGCGTAATCATGAAGTTAATATCTTCAGGGCGAACATGCGTTGCAGCGATGACTAAGTCACCTTCATTTTCACGATCTTCATCATCCATTAGGATGACCATTTTGCCTGCACGAATATCTGCGACAAGCTCTTCAACACGACTCAGCGGCATTCGCTTTCACCTTTTATGCTGCCTTTTAGGGCACTAGTATTCGATAAATCTGGTGTAGTTTACCGTATTTTAATAAATTTCGCCTGTGCTTCTTTATCAATTAAAAAAGTGAATCAAGCAAATAATAAAGCAACGCTTTATCCTAATGGGCATTTATAGCCCTGTAAGGGAGCGTTGCATTTTGAATTTGAATCGATACATTCGATCGAGCTAAGATTCAGTCGAAGCTTTTACTTTTTTACCCATCAAAATTTCAGTGCGCAGGTTTTGTGCTACGGTGGCACATTGCTCATTCATCCCATTAATCATAAAGGCATGACGAGTCATAATACTACTCGGATTTGGCATCACAACTAATTCATAACTATTTTGAACCGTTTTGAGTTGCTCATGATTGAGGTGTAAAGCTGCTTCCTTGGCATGTAAGTGTTGAGTTAAGCGCTTGGCTGCCTCAATCGCATCTAATTGCATCGCTTCTACAGCACTAGCAACAGCACCGCGCGTTTGTAGTGCAAAACGTTTATCTTCACGATAACGCTTATATAAAACATCTGCCAATAACTGGAAAACAGCACCAATCATCATCAGACATTCTAATGCATGAGGATGTTCTGATGTCGTCGACAAGGTTGCGCCTTCAGCATTAAATTCTTGAACGACGTTCATTTGTGCAGCGTCGAGTTGGTAATGTTTTGCACAGAGATCAATACTTTTATCTAAGAACAATTGACAGAGTTTAAAATAAGGCACAGAAACCGATTGATTGACACTGCTCAACAGTTGTTTTGGATCATAAAACTGGATATTCAGTGCGACAGTTTGATGATCTAAATTGACTTGTTGATCTGTTGTTGAAGCTTTTTCAATACGTGATTTTGGTTGAGCTTTTGCCTGTTGCTGTGCTTGTGCAACTAACGTGACTGTATTTTGCTTCTCAAGTGCGAGAGCCTGAGTTAAACGTTGAATTTCATGTTTAAGATGATTTTCTTGGTTAATACGAGCTAAATATTCACTACGTGTTGGACGTGCAATGGCACGATACGCCAACCAGATCAACCCATGAATAAATAAAGATGCCAAAATCGCCAGCCACTGCGTGCGTAAGATTTCACCAATACTTGGTTGGATAAGCGTAATTTCAACCGTTCCAACTTTCTTTTCATTTTGTAGTGCATCTCGAACAAAGACTTCACCTTGACGCGTCTTTGCCATACCACTGGTTGCAAGGACTTGTTTATTGGCATCGAGGATACGAATGGATGCGACACTTGGGTTGGTTGCATAACGGTTGGCCACCAGTGCCAATGAGACCGTGTTGGCAGGTTCCAGTTCTGAAAGGCTATCTGCCACAAGCTGACTGGTCATCAGTTGTCCCTGACTGGTGCGGTTTTCATTGAGTTGATGTGTCGTTGCAATCACCAGTAAAAAGGTATGCAGTGCAAAACTTACGATCAGCAGGCTAGCAAATAGCCCTTGGCGTGGCGCATTCAAGTTAAACTTCCAAGATAAATAAGAGTCAAATAGATTCAGGTCAGGTTATGTTATGATTCTTACATACAATAGTTGTCGCTCAAACACGAGTCAATTCATGCGTGAAATCATTCTTATATCCTTTTTAGGACCAGATCAACCGAATCAGTTTACTCGATTAATGCAGGTACTTTCCGTGCATTCTTTGCAAATACTCGATGTGGGTCAGGCTGTTATCCATAATCAACTCACTTTAGGAATTGTTGTTGCTTCGGATAATGAGACTGCAACAGCATTAGCAATGAAAGAGATTTTGATTTTAGCACATGATATTGGCTTAACTGTGCGATTTAAACCAATCTCCAACGCAGAATATGATCAATGGGTGAGTGAAGGTGGGCGTACACGTTATATCGTGACGGCACTTGCACCAGAGCTTACCGCTGCGCATTTGCAGGCAGTCACTAAAATTGTATCGAGTCAGGGCTTTAATATTGAAACAGTAACACGCTTATCTGGTCGTTTAGATCTCGATGCAGAAAGCCAATTTCCACGTCGTGCCTGTGTTCAGTTTGGCTTAAGTGGGCAAATGTTGGATGCACAAGCGATGCGAGCTGCATGTTTGAGTTTGTCAGGTGAGCTGAATATTGATGTGGCGGTACAAGAAGATAATGCTTACCGTCGTAATCGTCGTTTGGTTTGTTTCGATATGGACTCAACCTTGATTGAACAAGAGGTGATTGATGAATTGGCGCTAGAAGCAGGTGTCGGTGAACAGGTCGCTGAAATTACTGAGCGTGCCATGCAAGGTGAACTCGATTTCCAACAAAGTTTTCGTGCACGTGTTGCATTATTAAAAGGCTTGGATGCTTCTGTATTACCTAAAATTGCAGAACGTTTAACCGTGACGGAAGGGGCGGAACGTTTAATCTCGACTCTGAAAGCATTGGGATATAAAACGGCAATCTTATCGGGTGGTTTCCAGTATTTTGCTGAATATTTACAAGCAAAGCTCGGTATTGATGAGGTACATGCCAATATTTTAGATGTACAAGACGGGTTGGTGACAGGTGAAGTCAAAGGTGCGATCGTGGATGGCGCACGTAAGGCTGAATTATTGCGTCAATTGGCAGACAAAATGGGAATCTCATTAGAGCAGGCGATGGCTGTTGGTGATGGTGCTAATGATCTACCAATGCTATCAATCGCAGGTTTAGGCGTGGCGTTCCGCGCTAAACCACTTGTTCGTCAAAATGCCAATCAGGCAATTTCAAGTGTTGGTCTGGATGGTGTCCTGTACTTGCTGGGAATGCATGACAAGGACCTGAACCGTGCTTAAAGACGGATTGTTCTAAAAACACCCAAATTGTTTAAGCTTTATCCAATGCCGTTTTTCAAGCGGCATTTTTTATTTTAAATACGTCACAATTCCGTCATATTTATGTCTAAATGTATAGAAAAACAACGATAAAAAAATTCTGAAAAAAGTTTCTGAATGATTAAAAAGATCGATATTTTTTTGTAATGACACGCCGTAATTGATGCTATATAGCATTTTGAGACTTTTGTAATTTTAAAAAATGTAATGACAAAAGCATATTGCGACACCTTGTGTCGTATGGTTAATTTCAAGCTCTTTTTTTCTATAAAAAACCCTCCATAATGCATAAAGACGTTAATGCAACACCGAATATTGTTTAGAGATTACAGAACAAATATGAGGTTTGGACACGATCCAAACCACTTTTTAAAGACGGAGGTTTCTATGGAAGCAGCGAATTTCACCATGTGGGTTGGATTTGGCTTAATCGCTGTCGCAGTTATTGCTGTTTTCTTTTCTCCTTATCGTCGTTGGTTAGGCTTTATGCTAGCGGGTATGTTGAGTTGGGGATTATTAGAAGCGGTGCGCTTTGGTATGCAAACCATGTTCGAAATGTCGGTCGCCTATAGTTATTTGACAGCCTTAAGCCTTGCGATGGTAACGGTTACATTCATACTTTTACTTGAAGACAAACAAACACAAAAGCAATTGGCGAAACGTCAGTATATTGAACATACGCCAGTCTATAAGGATGACCAACAACAATGTTCTAGCCGATAATTTATAATAATTTGAACTACATCAAAGGCATGCTCAGCATGCCTTTTTTGTGCTAACTTTCTGCAACAAAGCTTTTACAGACCTATCGACAATTGTGCTAGGATACGGTTGTCTTAATTTTCATCATTATACTGTAGGCATAAATGTCATGAAGCTTTCTTCTTTACCTGTGATTCAGTTACCGATCGTTGATGTAAGCACTGACCCACTTGATCTATTAGTGGCAGGTTTGGCGTTACGTATGAAGCAATTGGCACGTACCAGCCCAAAGTTTATTGAATTGGTTCATGATCGTGAATTTCGTATCCAGATTGGTACAGATTTAGGTTTGGCACGTCAGATTATTGTTAATCGTGGCAGAATTGATACGGTTGCGGGCAGCCCTGAAAGAGCTGATTTTATTTTGCAATTTGCTTCAAGTGAGCAAGGTGTAAAAACTTTGGTGAAGGGTGATCCAACTGCATTCATGACAGGTATGCAAGATGGCAGCATTAAAATGGAAGGTGACTTCAGCTTGTTAGTTTGGTTTAACCAAGTAGCTAAATTGATTCCACCGAAAGTGCCAAAACCAGTAAAAGAAAAAATTCGCCAAGCACGTGCATTTATTAAAGAAAAAACAGGTAAATAAACCAACCTGAAAAAAACTCCCTAAAAGGGAGTTTTTTTATGTCTCATTTATTCAATTTCTAAATTAAAAGTCACAGGCCCATCATTAATTAAATGAACTTTCATATCAGCAGCAAAAATACCTGTTTGGATATGAGCAAATTGTTGACGCGCATACTCAACCAATTGCTCATACAAAGCTTTCGCTTCGGCTGGCGGCATGGCAGGTCCAAAATCAGGGCGTAAGCCTTTTTGTGTTTGCGCCATCAAAGTAAATTGTGAGACCAATAAAAGTCCCCCCTGAGCTTGGCTTAGATTCCACCCCATTTTGCCTTGTTCATCATCAAATATTCGATATTTTAAAATCTTATCAATAAGCTTTTGTCCTTGCTCTAAAGTATCGTTTTTACCTAGACCTAAGAATACGAGTAAGCCCTGCTGAATTTCGCCAGTGGTTTGACCCTCAACCACGACTTTCGCTTCTAAAACTCGTTGAATTAATGCGCGCATAAGATTAAAAAATAGGTGAAATAGAGTGAGGCAGTGTAACAGACACTGCATATAAAAATGAGTTGTGCAGCAAAAGTCTACTATTCAATATGAGTCAATTGATTGTATAACAATAGCTATTATGCAAAAGAATCGGTTATAACCATCCGCTATGTCTGCCATTATTCGATCTTTACTCGACACTGACTTATATAAATTCACCATGCTACAAGTGGTGCTGCATCAATTTCCACAGACGCATAGCGTGTATTTATTTCGCTGTCGAAACTTAGAAGATACGGTTTATCCTTTGGTTGAGATTCTAGAAGATCTGAATCATCAGCTTGATTTACTCTGTGAATTGCGTTTTGCTGAAGATGAGTTGCAATATCTTCGTTCTTTACGTTTCATTAAAAGTGATTTTGTTGATTACCTTGAATTATTCCAGCTAAAAAGACGTTTTATCCAAGCCAGTATTGATGAATCGGGTCGGTTAGATATTCGGATTGAAGGGCCAATGGTACAGGCCATGATGTTTGAAATCTTTGTTCTGGCAATCGTCAATGAACTGTATTTTCGCCGCATCCGTAGCGATGAGGTCTGGGTTGAGGGTGAGTGCCGATTACAGCACAAGCTGGTCCAACTGCAACACTATGCCCAGCAACAGCAGGACAATGATCCGCCATTTTTGGTTTCAGATTTTGGTACTCGCCGCCGTTATAGTTTTGACTGGCAAAAGCATGTAGTGGAGGCGTTTCATGAGGCTGCACCGCAAGTGTTTCGTGGCACCAGCAACGTACTATTGGCGAAAGAGTTGGGTATTAGCCCGATTGGAACGATGGCACATGAGTTTTTACAAGCGTTTCAAGCTTTAGATGTCCGATTACGTAATTTTCAAAAAGCGGCTCTAGAAGCTTGGGTACAAGAATATCGGGGTGATTTAGGCATTGCTTTGACCGATGTGGTTGGAATGGATGCGTTCCTGCGTGATTTTGACCTGTATTTTGCCAAGCTGTTTGATGGCTTGCGCCATGACAGTGGCGATCCCTATGAATGGGGGGATAAAGCGTATGCGCACTACCGCAAATTAAAGATTGATACCAAAACCAAAATGCTGACTTTTAGTGATGGTCTAAATTTAGAAAAAGCATGGCTATTGCATCAATATTTTAAAGATCGTTTTCAAGTTAGTTTTGGTATCGGGACGAATCTGACCAATGATATGGGGCAAAAGCCTCTGAATATTGTATTGAAGTTAGTGGAGTGTAATGGTCAATCGGTGGCAAAAATTTCCGATAGTTCAGGTAAAACCATGACTGACAATGAAACTTTCCTTGCATATTTAAGACAGGTGTTTGAGATCGAAGAGGTCAGCTAATCTATAGCTGATTTTCTGCTAATTGAATGCAAAAAATCAGACAAAGATAAAAAGTCGGCTATGTTAAAATTGATTCAATGCGGATAGAAAATAGCATAAAAATGACTGATGTAGATTTTAAACTGGGTTTACTGATTGAGCTTGAAGAACTTGTACCTTATTTAGGACATGAGCTGATTCGTGTCGTTGATTTAAGCCGAGCATCGGTTTATGAACAATTGCATATTCCTCATGCCATTCATTTACAACCTAAATTCTTGGTTGCACAGCATGAACAGGCGAATGGGGTGTTACCTGATCTAGCCGGTTTACAAGCTCTCATCGAAAAATTAAATATTTCATCTCAACATCATATTGTCGTTTATGACGATGAAGGTGGGGCGTGGGCAGGGCGTTTAATCTGGAATTTACATTGTCTTGGTTTTAACCGCACCAGTTTGATTAATGGTGGGATTCATGCTTGGCTGGGGGCAGGCTTACCAACCACAGCAGATATAGATAAAGTCATCCCTGTGAGCGAGCTTGTACAAGTTAATTTGAATAGCGTGCAACAGTATCGAGTTGAATACAATGAATTACTTCAGCAGGTTCAACAACAGCATATTCAGCTCTGGGATTGTCGCACTAATGAAGAATATACTGGACTACGTTTAGCTGCGCGACGCGGTGGTCACATCCCAAATGCATTGCATTTTGAATGGAGTACTGCCCTAAACCGTGAAAATCATCTAAAATTACACCCGCTTGAACGCACTCAACAACGTTTAGAACAATTAGGCTTTAATTTACAACAACCTGTGGTGGTGTATTGTCAGTCACATCATCGTTCGGGTTTGGCGTATATATTGGCAAGATTGCTCAATTGGCAAGTCAGAGCCTACGATGGTGCGTGGAGTGAATGGGGCAATCGCCTCGATAGTCCTATTATTTCAGGGGAGTCACCGTCTTGAGTTTTTCAGCAGATTTAAAAAAACAACTTTTTATCAAAGCACAAAATTTAGTACCGCAACATCAACTGAGCCGTGTTATTGGCAAAGTTGCAGCAAGTGAAAACGTTTTGGTGAAAACTGCTGTGATTCAAGCATTCAAAGCAAAATATGGCATTGATATGAGCATTGCCGAAAAAACGAATCCAAATCAATATAAATCATTTAATGAATTTTTTACTCGTGCGCTTAAAGATGGTGTGCGTGGTGTAGATGAACAAGCGGATAGTATCGTGTGCCCTGCGGATGGTGCGATTTCACAGTTGGGTAAAATTGAAGCAGGTGATATTTTTCAAGCCAAAGGTCAAAGCTTTTCTGTTGAGAAATTAATTGGCGATCCACAACTGGCAAAACCATTTATTGATGGTCAGTTTGCAACGGTTTATTTGTCACCGAAAGATTATCATCGTGTACATATGCCATTGGCTGGCACGTTGACTGAAACGTTATATATTCCAGGTGAGTTGTTCTCAGTCAACCAAACTACAGCTGAAAATGTACCAGGTTTGTTTGCGCGTAATGAGCGGATGGTATGTTTGTTTGATACAGAACTTGGTCGTATGGCGGTGGTTTTAGTTGGTGCGATGATTGTGGCTGGGATTGAAACTGTTGCGACAGGTAAGGTAAAACCTTCAGGTAAAGTTGAATTACAACATCACCAAATGCAGTTAGATAAAGGGGCTGAGTTAGGTCGTTTCTACTTAGGTTCTACTGCTGTGGTTTTATTTGAAAAAGATAAAATGGTGTGGGAAGAACAGTTTAAAGCGAACTCGACTGTGGTAATGGGTGAGCGTTTAGGTCACTCGGTTTAATTTAGAGTTGAGTTTAAAAAGCCCCTAGATAGGGGCTTTTTTACGTATTTCGTATAAGGCGTATTATGTTGGTTTTAGAAAATATTTAAAATAAAAACTTATAGAAAAATTCTTTTTCATCACTTATCTTTAAGTTTAATCGGTTATCCAAGAGAGCTTCTTTAACCAAGTCAATTATTATTAAGACCTCATCAAAAAATCGCTTTGAATTAATTTTAGAGCAGTAAATACTTAATTCATTTTCAAAAACACCATTCCAATCAGTTGATGGAAATTCAATGGTTGTTGCTAATGTCGGTTCAAGTCTAAAAATAGTATGATATTGTCCTGCATATTGCGCACGACTAGTCAAACTCCCATCATGGATTAGTCCATTCCTTAGAGCCAATAAATATTGGATAGTTTTTTCATCATATGTATGTAAATCTAGAATCTGTTTTATTCCATTTTTTAATGGTTTATTTGGATCATTAACAATACTACCCAACTGATCTAAAATCATAAAACAACCAAGTAATGGTGTATAAGTTCTAGTTCGATTATTATTGTAAGAAGCTCTAATATTTTCTACTAAATCATGCAAGCTTGTACTAACTTCACGATTTTTAAGTTTAGTTACATTCCAGTTCACATTCAAATAAGTATAAACTAATTCATGAATTGATAACTCCTCTAATTTTTTATTAGAAAAATATTCATTAATTTGGTGAGGCATAGCATTTTTGAAGTCATTAAATGAGTTTACTCTATTGGTATTAGACATCATAGTTCGCCAAATTAAAAAAATATAATACTATTATTTATAAAAAATTACTGATTAATTTAACACAATTGGCACTATGTGAAATACTTTGATCTTATTTTATTAAGATCGATATCCTATTCGTTTTTTAAATCTCAATAGCCTGTAGAGAGGTCGATTTGAAAAAAATTATATTCTCTCTAAGAAATTTTGATATGTTTTGCCGAGCTCTAATCGTATCTGTACGTTTTTTCTTACACCAATTCCAGTCAATGACCCATATTCGTACCGATCCAAATCACCTAATATCAACTCATCAGGAACAGGAAGTTCCAAAATATAAAACAAGAATGATAAGTTTGAGCATCAGGACGTGAGGTAGAACAGGAGTTATACCTAAAGTGCGAAATACGAAAAAGCCCGACAGGATGTCGGGCTTTTTTTTATTCGATTTGAATTTGTTTTGCCCAAAACTCAATAAGAAATTGCAGAGATTGGCTGAGCGGTTTGTAGCTTGGCCAAATCGCATGAATTGGCATATCTAACCGATTGGTCGTATCACTAAATGCTAAACGAGCTAAACTTTGCTGGTTAAAATGCGCTTTCACAACAGAAAGGGGGAAATTTCCCCAGCCCAATCCTTGCTCGACCATCTGAATTGCCATCGACAAATTATCAGTCATCCAATAAGTTTCAGAAACTAGAATGCGTGGATCGGGTAAAGCATAATGTTTACTCGCGACAATAATTTGTCTAGGATCATGCAGATCAGTTTAATAAAAGCATTTTTGTTAGATTTAAGCCTGATGGTTCTGATACCTTGTTATACCTTTGTTTATAATTATCTTTTCGACCAGATTTTTGGTTTACCCAGTCATTTGGTAGAGTCGAAAACTGTATCTGTTTAAGTCATTCCTTCATTTGAAATGTATTTTTATCTATGTGTTATTGATCTCAAAATCACAGAATTATTTGAAAAAAGAGCGTATTTATATACGCTCTTTTTGATGGATTTTTAATCTAATTCTGAAAGACAGATTTCAAATTTAGAGACGAATCCACGTCATATTTCTAAACGTATTATTATTCGGGTTTTTCGCATTTATCGTCAGCATTTTACGTGTTTTGCTTAAACGCGCATTCAAACTATATTTATATCCATCATAAGGGTTGATCCATACACCTTGTCCAAATTCTTCATTTAGATTCAGCATTTTAAGATTACTCAGTACTTCCATACCAATAATCGGCTGATTTTTTAAAGCACCAGTACAAGGGGTGCATAGTGTAGGAATCGCATCTTTGCCTTGAGGATACATTTTCACAATGACAGCACTGTATTGTTCAGTTTTAGAATTACGTCTGATCACAATATCAGATAGATAAGAACCACTCCGTTCATCTACCACTTTCCAAGTACCGATCAATGGATCAGTAGGCATGGCGATCGCTGAAAATGAACTACTTAAGCCTAGGAGAAAGGCGAAACTACGAAAGAAATGAGAATTCATAAAATATATTACGTCTAAAGAGAAATGTGTGAGCGGTGAAATTAATCAAAATATTATTATATTATTATTGTAATTAAATTGTAATATCAAATATTTAGGGAGCAATTTTAGCTCCCTTTATTTAGCCTATACGATACAAACGTTCTTTGGGAAAGACAGCGGTAAAGGTTGAGCCTTCGTTTTCTTTGGAGCTAATTTCTAAATGGGCGCCATGTTGCATTAACACATGTTTGACAATTGCTAAGCCTAAACCTGTCCCCCCTGTCTGACGGCTACGTGCGCTGTCAACACGATAGAAGCGCTCAGTTAAACGGGGTAGATGTTTTGGATTAATGCCAATCCCATTATCTTGTACGGTAAAGTAAGCGTGATCGCCATCTTCATGCCAGCCAATCGTAATAATGCCGCCTTTCGGTGTGTATTTAATTGCATTGGTGATTAAATTACTAAACGCACTGGCAATTTCCATATCAGAGCCGATTAAATCACAATGACTGTCGATATCTAAATTTAAAGTATGACCATAATCGAGATTATAAGCACGCGCATCATCAAATAATTGATTCATCAAATTTGCCATATCAATAATTTGATTTTTAGCAACTTTTTTATTGTTCTCTAAATTGGATAAAAGCAATAAATCATTCACCAATGCATTCATGCGTTTGGTTTGTGATTGCATTTGAGTGAAAGCGCGTTTCCAGCGAGGAGTAATGTCATCTTGATCGATAAATGTTTCGATATAACCACTCAGTACGGTGAGTGGTGTACGTAATTCATGAGAAATGTTGTCCACGAAGTCTTTACGCATTTGTTCAAGATTATGTACGCGAGTGGTGTCATACGCCACCAATAAGCGACTTTCCCCACCAAAGCGAGTTAATTTGACTTGTACATAGCGGTCTTCGTCCATTTGAGCCTGTAGACGGATACCATCAGGTGCTTGATCGATATGATTAAAATATTCAATAAAACTGGGTTGACGCAAAATAGCCAGTAAATTACGTCCACGATCTAAAGGATTGATGCCCAATAACTTCTCGGCAGCAGGATTCCACCATTCAATCTGATGTTGGTCATCAATCAAAACGACAGCTTCCGCCAATGCAACCAGAGATGATTGTGCACGATCAATCAAACCTACCATTTCGGCTTGAACAATACGTTCTTGTCGCTGTGCTCGATATACATTAAATAATAATGCACCCCAAATACCGCTTAGATTTGGGGGAACATCATAGGGACGATTTGAAATCCACTCATTGACTAAATACAGTGAGCGGAGTTGGAGTATAAAAAAAACGACGAACGCGACAAAAATACAGCTCCAAAAGTATCCAACCCCGAATCCAATTAAGCTCGCAATCAATAAGAAAAAAAGTAGCAGTCTTAGATCTTGTTTTGCAAACGTCCATAAATTGCTGTGACGGAAACGTTGATGTTCACGTGCCAGTTCAGGGACGGGATAAGGTTCATACATAAAGGATTTTAACCTGCTGCTAAATCAGCTCGTGTAGAAAAACGATAGCCTGTGCCACGTACTGTTTGTACAAAACGATCTACGCCAAAAGGTTCTAAGACTTTGCGTAAACGTCGGATATGCACGTCAATGGTACGATCTTCGATATAGACATTACCGCCCCAAACTTGATCCAGTAATTGTGCACGTGTATATGCACGTTCAGGGTGCGTCATAAAGAAAGCCAATAAACGATATTCGGTTGGACCCATATCGAGAATACTGTTCCCAAAGCTCACACGCTGGCTAACTGGATCGAGCATTAAGCCATTAGCATCAATGACTTTTTCTCCACTGAGCGCATTTGCACGACGTAATACGGCTTTGATACGAGAAACCAATTCACGTGTAGAGAATGGTTTGGTCATGTAATCATCTGCACCCGCATCTAGCCCTTGCACTTTATGGTCTTCTTCACCACGTGCTGTCAGCATGATGACAGGAATTTCAGCTAAGTTTTCATCACGTTTGAGACGACGGCATAGATCTACACCACTGACACCACCCGGTAGCATCCAATCCAGCAAAATAAGAGCAGGACGCTGATCGACGATAATCTGATGCGCTTGTTTTGCATCCTCAGCTTGTAAACATTGGAAGCCTGCCATATCCAAAGAGGTATGGATCATTTCGCGGATCGGTAGCTCATCATCGACAATTAAAATATAGTCATCTTTCACTGCGCAATACCCTTAAAATCTGTAACGGTGAACCGTTTTGTTGTTATGACAGGCTTATTACAAAGATTAATTATGACAATATCATTGCAAAAGAGTTAATAAAGTCGAATTTAGCAATAAATTGTGACAATTCTAAGGCAGAGTAGTGACCAAATAATGACAAGTTGTTTGCAAATAAAATAAATGAATTCATTTGTTTAATACCATCGAAACCTTTTTATTTTGTTTGTCACAAAACTGTAAAAGGATTTTAATTTTTTTGTGAGGTGGTTTCAATAAATGATAAAAACACCGCACAACAAGCAGATAACACATCTTCTAAGGGCTGTTTAAAACCTTCGGAAACCCAACGAATAATAATATGCGTCACATACCCATTTAAACCTGTTGCCATTAATGAAACTTCTTCACCACTTTGGGGTGCATTTGGCATGGTAATCATCATGAATGCTTGAATAATACGATCAAATTGGGTCAAGGTTTCCTGAATCGTGGCTTGATTATGCAGGTCTTGAACCAACATGGCATCGATATAAATAATTCGTGCCATACGAGGGTCATCTTTAATTGCGCTTAATAATGCGGATAAACCTGCCGTGACCATATTCTTAGGTTCAGGTGCAGCCATGAGCACAGCTTGGGTTAAACAATTTTGCATTTTGCCAATCATTTTTAAGAATACCGTTTGGAAAAGCTCCTCACTTTTCTTAAATGATTCATAAAAATAACGCTCAGTCAGCTTCGCTTCATTACAGACATCTTTGACAGTGACCGAAAAAAAACCCTGTGTACCATAGGTCGCAATGCCTGCTTCAATCAATTTCTCGCGGCGAGCTTCTTTGCGTTCAGTTAAAGAGAGACCTTTAAACTGACGCTCTTTCGCTTCGGTATTATTTTTCTTGCGTGTCGCTAGATCTTCAGTTGCCATGGAAAAACCGTTCCCTAAAAAGTCTTTAAATCGTATGTCTAAGATTTATTTGCATTTTAAACAGGTCTTGCGAATTTATAATAACTAAATTTCGTAAAACTTATTTCATCGTGTCTAAACATCTTACGTCATGAAATGTAAATAGACCTAATATGACAAGCAATATGTTGGTTATTGCCATTTGTCTTAAAGCTGTAGTGTACTATATTGACAACATGCATTGTCAAAATTATATTGGTTATAGCTTAAACTGCACATGATCAAGACAAATGTGTGCATATCATTCGAAATACAAAGGATAGGCAATGAAAAATTTTAAAAATAAAGTCGCAGCGATCACAGGTGCAGGTTCTGGGATTGGACAGCAATTGGCAATTTTATTGGCTAAACAAGGTTGCCATTTGTCATTGAGTGATATCAATGAGAAAGGATTAGCGCAAACTGTTGAGTTGGTAAAACAAAATCCAATCAAAGTAACGACCAAATTTCTTGATGTTTCAAACCGTGAAGCGGTAAAGCAATGGGCGCAAGAAACTGTTCAAGAGCATGGCTCAGTGAATATGATTTTTAATAACGCAGGTGTGGCACTTGGCTCAACTGTTGAAGGCGCAAGCTATGAAGACTTAGAGTGGATCGTGGGAATTAACTTCTGGGGCGTGGTTTACGGCACCAAAGAATTCTTACCATTCATTAAGCAAACCAAAGATGGTCATATCATCAATATCTCAAGTATTTTCGGTTTAACTTCGCAACCAACACAATCTGCATACAATGCAACAAAATTTGCAGTACGTGGTTTTACTGAATCATTACGTCAAGAACTTGATATTGAAAAGAGTGGCGTAAGTTCTCTTTGCGTACATCCAGGTGGTATCCGTACCAATATCGCAAAAGCTGCCAAAATGAATGACAGCTTAAAGAGCTTGGGCATGGATCCAAATAAATCGATCAAGCAGTTTGATAAATTCTTACGTACACCGCCAGAAGAAGCTGCACGTCAGATTTTAAATGCAGTGTTGAAAGATAAACGCCGTCTGTTAATTGGAACAGATGCTCGTATTGTGGATTCTTTCCAACGTCTATTCCCGACGGGTTATCAACGTATTGCTGCACTTGCAACGAAAATGATGTAAGTTGCAAGCATAAAAAAGCCATTCTTAGAGAATGGCTTTTTTATTTGAGGATCAAAGAAATTTTTAAATAAGGACTTTGATCTTAGTTTTCTTCCAAACGAACTGATAATAAGAGGCTTGTAATATGCATAAGCAGACAAAAGAAAGTGCATAAGCAGTCCAAATGCCCGTTAAGCCCCATAACGAACTAAACCAATAGGCACAAGGAACTTCAATTAGAATAATAGTGAGAATATTAATCATCATGGGAACATTGACGGTTCCACTAGCTCGCATGATTGAAGCAAAAATAGCACTCGCACCGAAGAATAAAATTGACCACAACACAATAAATAAGAGCTGCTGCCCAAGTTCAATGACGCTGTGATCGGTAATAAATAGAGCCATTAAATATTTGGAAAATAAGTAGGCTAAAGTGATCAAACTGCCCGTGAATATGACATTCATTCCCAAAGCGGTTCGTGTGACTTTGGCTAATAGTTCGGGTTTGCCTGCACCAATCGCCTGCGCGGCAAAAATAGAAGCCGCAATTGAAATAGAGAGAGCTGGAAATTGAATATAGTTGAGTACTTGGTTCACTGCACCATATGCTGCGGTCGCATGTGCACCATAATGATTAACCAAACCAATAATGACTAAGCCTGCCAATGAAGTTGTCACCATTTGGATGCCTGTTGGGATACCAAGCTTTAAGATTAGTTTGCTTAGGTTGCTATCGTGACGAATACTTTTCAATAGACGGGCATCTATTTTCAGTGGATGGTTCTTATAATTGAGATAGAAGCTCAGAAAAATAAGGACTGCGGCATATCCCATGATTGTTGCAACAGCAGGCGCGACAATGCCCAGAGCAGGGAATCCAAAATAGCCTTTGAGCAAAACAGGTGTTACCGCCAAACCAATCAAACTGGTTAGGCTCAATGCAATCAATGGTGTCACACTGTCACCGACACCGCGTAAAATCGAAGTATAAATAATATAGACAAACAGTAATGGACTACCCACCAGCATCCATCGAACATAGGGCAAAGAGAGGTGCATGACTTTAGGATCTGTACCTAATAATTGCAAAATATGCTCGGCAAAGCTCCAACCTAAAACAGCAATAATGCTGCCACCAATCAACGTCATAAATAGGGTAGAGCCAATCACACTTCTGACTTTTTCAAGATTTTGCGCACCCCATGCCTGTCCAATCAGTACAGTCGTTCCCGCGGAGATCCCGATCACAAATGCCAATAAAAAGAAAAGAATTGGGAAGAATACAGACACCGCAGCAATCGCATCTACTCCCATCATTTGACCGACAAAGATGGTATTAATCGTTCCTGATAAGTTCTGTAAAATGTTGGTGGCAATCAAGGGAACCAGAAAAACAAAAAATGTTTTCCAGAGATTGGGTTGCATGACCAAAGGTTGGCGGGGTGTCATTCTATTTCCTTCACGCTTCGCCCAGAAACGTTTCTATTATTTCTTTTTCCACCATACCATCATCGGTCATATTGACGTCATGATTGTTCGGTTTATTTTTGTTGATCAACACTCTGCAAGGATTGCTCCTGCACGTTGTAAAGTCTGATCAGTTTTGGCAAAGCAGAATCGAATCAGGCGTAGTGACTCGGGCGCTTGTTGATAAAAAACGGAAATAGGAATCGCGACAATTTTGTGTTGCTCTGCGAGGAATTGGCACATTTCCACATCATTCAAGTCAGGGCGAATCGCACTATAATCGAGATTTTGGAAATAAGTGCCTTGTGATGCAATAAATTGGAAACGTGAGTTTTGAATTTGGGTATTAAAAAGATCCCGTTTTGCCTGATAAAAGTTTGGGAGTTCCTGAACGTGCTCAGGATGTTGCTGCATATAGTTCGCTAAAGCTATTTGGCAAGGTGTGGTTCCGCAAAAATTGGCAAATTGATATATTTGACGAAACAAACGCATTAAATGTGGTGCTGCAACGCAATAACCCGTTTTCCAACCTGTGACATGATAACTTTTTCCAAAAGAACCGATTACATAACTGCGTTCACGTAATTCGGGGAATTGCAGTGCACTAAAATGTTTTTGTCCATCAAAAATGAGATGTTCATAGACCTCATCAGAGAGCACAACGATATTTTTATCTTGAATGAGTTCAATCAGTTGATGCCAGTCTTGTTCTGACCAAATCGCACCAGTCGGATTATGCGGTGTATTGACGATAATCATGCGAGTTTTTGCATTGATACAATCTTTAACTTTTTGCCAATTCACCTGAAATGTTGGTGCTTCTAAATGGATATGAACGGATTTCCCCCCTGCCAGTTGTACTGCAGGGGCATAGCTGTCATAGCTCGGGTCAAAAATAATAACTTCATCATCTGCATGGATACAGGCTTGAATGGCACAAAAAATCGCAATGGTTGCACCAGGGGTAATGGTAATTTCGGTGACAGGATCGAGTTGCAGTTGATCTCGTTGTAAAAACTGTTTGGCCAGTTGTTCTCTGAGGACTAAAACACCATCTCCCGCAGGGTATTGGTTATAACCTGAAAGCGTGGCTTGGCTCAGCGCTTCAAGCAATGCAGGTGGAGCAGGGAAATCGGGGAAGCCTTGAGACAGATTCAGTGCATTCAGTCGTTGTGCGAGTTCAGTCATCACGCTAAAAATAGTCACGCCTTGGCTTGGGAGTTTTGACTGAAGCTGCAACATGGTTTTTAACCTGATTGATGTTTTATTTTGCATTGATTGTAAGCGAAAGGTGATGCCTTACCAAGTGATTGCCCTTAGAGTAAATGTTGATTTTTACTATTAATTGACTAAGGTTGCAGCTTGATGGTGCCGGTCCGACCTTTACCATTACCGATGAAAAGACAGAACAGACGATCGAAATCGTATTGAATACCTATAGGTCATCTCAGGAACTTAACTTTATTGTCAAGACAGACATTCCTGTAGTTGTTGCTAAAAAGCAAATGTTTGGATTGGTTACACGACAGGCGAAAGAAAAAGTTCATTTTAAACAACTTTCATTGGTACAAGTGAAAGCCTATCTAACTGCATTTTTAAAACAAGATACAGATACTTTGATTCGTTATTATCAAGAAAGTAAACAGCAACTGGCGCAATCTGCATAACGATGAGGAGCAAATTCCCCCATCGTTATGTTGCCATTTACAAAACATTCTCAACCACAGCACGGATTACACCCAGTGCCAAGCCAATAAACGCCCCGACAATCACGCCATTGACGCGGATCATGTGTAAATCACCACCCACCTCACTTTCGATTTTAGCAATCATTTCGCGTGAATCCCACTCGTGGATACGTTCGCTGATATAACGGATGATCTTGTCGCTATATTGTTCGCTAAAGTTGGTTGCCAGACCGACCATTTTTTCATTCAATACTTGACGTACTTTTTCATTCTGAATCAGGCTTTCACCAAGCTGTTGTAATGCCGCCTGTAAATTCGTTGCAATACCAGAATCTGCCTGCATTAAATCCGTTTTAATCGCATCACATAAAATTGCAACAGCACCACTAATAAAGTTCAGCACCTGTGGACTGTCCAGCACATCATCCTTGCTCTGATTTAAGCGCTTGCTGGCTTCACTGTTGCTGTCCGCAAGCTGCAACATCAGATTATGCGTGGTGGTTTCAATGTCTTGTCGCCACGGATGTTCAGGGTTGGCCAGCATGGATTCAACCTTTTCAATCAGTGAGTCAATGGTCCGTTGTTGCACATCAATCCCAATCCAGCTTGCGCCTTTGGCTAGTTTCCAAACACCTAATTCTTGGAACAGTTTACGTGATAGATCTCGTGCCTTTTCAGGATGAGAGACCATCCACTCATGCGCCAGATCAAGACCGCGTTGTAATACATCTTGATGGAAGTCATTTTCCAAAACAGCACGTAACATTTCACTGGCGAGTTTATTGATTTTGGTACTGCGTACCCATTGCACACTATTGTTTTGCACAAAGTGGGCAATTTGATCTTGGCTCACAAATTCAAAAATTTTCGGTACAGTATGTTGAATCATCTGTACGACTTGTTGGTTATTTTGAGGGTTGGCTAGCCATTGACCGACGGCCAAACTGAGGTCAGCATTTTTTAAACTGCGTTCAACAATTTGAGGAGATAAAAAGTTTTCTTGTACAAAACGCCCCATTGATTCTGCAATACGCGCTTTATTCCGTGGAATGATTTCGGTATGGTCACGCAATAGTTTGGGTAAAGGCATTTTTCCAAAAGGATTGCGGAAAAGTACAGTGACAGCGTACCAATCAGCCAGCCCACCAACTACACCTGCTTCCGCACCTAACATAAAAATATGAATGACCCATTTATATTCAGGTAAAAAATGCGCCGCGACCATTAAGCCAATCCATGCTACAACCGCAATGATCAATGCCATAGTGGCGAAGTACTTACTTCTTTGCAGGCTCGGTACGTGAATTTCTTCGACTGAATTCATTGAGTCATCCTTATCAATTTACTTTTTGTTTTGAGGTGGCGCAGGGGGCTGCAACACGTCTCCTGTTGGACTCAATCCGTATTTTTGCCCTAATGATTGCAAAATGAGTTGCGCATCAAAAGCATTAGGTGATTGCTGCTGAGTCTGAAAACACTCGATAGTATACGACACTTGGATTGGATCAAGATTGACCACTTGAGGCATATCATAGAATGGATCAGGCCAAAAGGCAGGATGTCGGCGATAATAACCATATGGGTAATAAGAGGGTGTCGGATAAATCACAGCTTGGCGTTGCGTTTTATGTCGTGCGTTACTTGGATCATCAACAACAGTAAAATAACGGAAACTGTTTTTGACTGTAGTTTGTGCGGCTTTGAGTAAAGTAATTTCTTCTGCTGTACCATAACTCAAATTATTATCTGCTTGGAAACCAATGCGGTAAGTTTTGTTATTCAATGGATAAGCGGTGAATTGACCCAGTTGATCGAAGGTTTTGGGTTTTGATGGAACAGTTGCACATCCTGCCAGTGTTAATGTAACAAGGAGAGGGGCACATATGAATAAAGATTTCATTTTGCAATTCCTATGTTCAATGTCTCAGGAGACGATAGACTTAAAAGCTGCTATTCGGTTCTGTTAAAAAGGTCAGTTCTTCAGGTGTCGAGCTTCGACCTAAGATGGCATTGCGATGTGGATAACGACCAAAACGGTCAATAATCACTTTATGCTTTTTTTCAAAGCTCAAATTAATTTCGTTCCCTAAACGTTGGAACAATTTTAAAGCAAACTCGTGCATTAATTTAGATTCACTATGCATAAATGGCATATATAAAAATGAGCGTTGTTCGGGATTCAGTTGAGCATCGAGTTGTAAACTAATTGCTTCTTGAGCAAGCATCAATGCCATGCTGTCATAGGCAAAAGCTTGCGCTTGATCACGATATAAGTTGCGAGAAAATTGATCCAACACAATGATTTCGGCTAAACGACCTTCTGGTGTGTGTCGCCAAGACCAAAGCTCTGCTTGGATCGCTTGATGGTGAATTATTTGAAATTGGTCGCGAATTTTTGCATCAAATTCATCACTTTTGGCAAACCAAAGTGAACGGTGTTCAGGATTAAACCAAAAATTAAGAATATCCTGTGCTTGCATAGTTCAGTGCTCATGGGAAGATTTATTTTTAATAAAATCACAATTTCAGCATGTCTTATATAACAAGATTGTGATAAAAATTGCCAAACTAAATCAGATGACTAGATCACAATTGTCGTTATAATTGGCAGAATAACCAAGTCGCGACCATTTATGTGGTTGGCTGATCTTAAATAAGCGAGCATATAAATTATGAATCAACCCAGCATACATTCTTCCTCTGTGATACCGACTTGTGTAGATGCTTCGCTATTAAAGGGGATGCTACGCGGCATTGAACGCGAAAGTTTACGTATGCAAAGCAATGGATTTTTATCACAAAAAAATCATCCAGAAGCTTTAGGTTCTGCACTAACACATCCGCATATTACGACAGATTATTCAGAAGCATTGATGGAGTTTATTACTACACCGAAAACAACCATCGCGGCTGCATTAGATGAATTAAGAGATATTCATAGCGTGGTACATCAGCAGCTAGAAGAAGGCGAAAGATTATGGCCACTGTCCATGCCGTGTATGTTGGATGATAATGAAGAAAATATTCGATTAGCACAGTACGGCACTTCTAATATTGGCCGCTTTAAAACCTTATACCGTCATGGTTTAGGTGTACGTTATGGCCGCCGTATGCAAACCATTTCTGGCGTGCATTACAACTTATCTTTCCCGGATCAATTGTTTGCAGTATTGCAACAACATGAAACCAAGCCAGAATTAAAACAACTCAGTTTGCAGGATTATCGTAGCCATCGTTATTTTGGCCTGATTCGGAACTTTATCCGACTTACCCCTTTAGTGATGTATCTGTTGGGTGCAAGCCCATCGGTCTGCCGCTGTTTCCTAACAGGCCGTGAACATCATCTACAGCCACTGGTCAAGGGCACTCTCTATTTACCTGAGGCAACTGCCTTACGCATGGGGCGTTTGGGATACCAAAATTCAGCACAAAAAGAATTGGGCATTCATTATAACGATCTACACGATTATCTTGATGGATTGCAAAAAGCGGTACATACCCCTTATCCTGAATTTACCGATTTAGGTTTAAATGATGAACAGGGTGAGCCGATTCAAATCAATGATCACGTGCTCCAAATCGAAAATGAATACTACAGTCTAGTTCGTCCGAAACAAGTACCACAAGCAGGTGAAACCCCATCACAAGCATTGAAGAATCGTGGTGTTGGCTATGTAGAATTACGTGCCGTAGATGTGAACCCTTATAGTGCGATTGGAATTGATGAAATTTCAGCGGGTTTTCTTGAAAGTTTAGCATTGTATTGTTTATTAAATGACAGTCCTGATTTATTTGCCGATGAACAGGAACAGATTGATCATAATCAAACTGAAGTGGTCAATCGTGGACGTGCAGTAGATGCTAAAATTATAGAAGGTGAAACAATAGTTTCACTGCATGATTGGGCACAGCGTCATTTAAATGCGATTCAAGACTGCGCTACTTTGTTAGATCAAATGGATGGTTCACAGTTATATTCTGAGGCAATCCAAGTGATGCAGCAGCGTTTAGATCATGTTGAGAATACGCTTTCCGCGCATGTGATTAAAGATACTTTGGATAATGGTGGGACATGGAGCTTCGGGAGTGTCATGGCTCAACAACATGTCAATCGTTATGAACAACATCAATTGAGTGCAGAAAGAGAACAATATTTTGCAGAATTAGCGCAAACATCGTTGCAAAAACAGGCGCAACTTGAACAAGATAACGACATCAGCTTTGAACAATATCTTGCGCAATACCGTTAAAATTTTAGAGGACTTCCCATGCGATGGACTTACCGCTTAGTTAGTGCATTATTGGTACTAACGAGTATTATTGGTATCTCGTTTGCGTTGTATTTAGAACATGTGCAAGGTTTAGAGCCTTGCCCACTGTGTATTTTCCAACGTATTGGCTTAATTGGAATGGGATTGATTGCATTAGTCGCATTTATTCATAATCCGATTTCAAATGGTTTTAAACGTTTTTATGCACTATTAGCAACCTTATCCATCGGTTGGTCAGTGGGCGTGGCATCTCGTCATGTTTGGCTACAGCATTTACCACCTGATAAGGTGCCAAGTTGCGGTCCAGGCTTGGACTATTTAGTTGATGCATTGCCAATGAAAGCGGTATTTCAGGAAGTGCTTTCAGGATCGGGTGAATGTGCTGCAATTGACTGGACTTTTTTAGGACAATCACTACCCGTGTGGTCGTTGCTGTATTTTAGTTTGATCTTATTGGTATGTTTGTGGCAGTTGTTTAGACATTATAGTGTTGCTAAATAATAAAAAAGCCAACGATACGTTGGCTTTTTTATTGGATCAAGAAGACTGACATCAGGTTTCTACGATGCCATCTAAATCATCAAAAGTATAATTATTCGGAACATTGATTAAATGTGTTTGGATACCTTCCTCAACGACTTCGTCAACATCGGGATATAACCAACGTGTAATCTGTTCAGCAACACTCGAATGGTACTGAATTTCAAAATGGTTTAAACCATAGAATACGGCTTTATGGGTTTCTGGTAATTTAAGTTGGAAGCGTGGATTTTGATGTTCACCTAGCGCACTGTTCACACTGACCAAATAATCGCCAATGACAGAGAGTGCTTTATTACGCAATTTCTCAAATTCTAAAGTACCTGCGATTAAGAAGGTATTGATATGAGAGGGTAATGGTGCAGGTTTACGATTATCATCAGCAAAGCCAATACGTGCATTATTATGTTCCCAATCGTCATCTCGAACACTGCCATGACGCAAATCTAAAATACCATTACTACGAATGTTGATCAGTTGACCAATTAAGCTAATAAAAGGGAACGCGCCCAATTTATCCTGCAAAATAAAACCAAAGCGTTCTAGCGCCGCACCATGATGTGGCGAACCAATACAAACTAAATTCTCAACCATATGCACCCATTGATAGAGATTCTGTTTGCCATAAAATAGGGCACTACGAGAAACCAAGCCACCCATACTATGTCCGATTAAATCAATGCTGGTGATTCTTGGATTTCGTTGTACTAAATCTTCAAGTACATTGGCAAAGCTTCGACCATTTGCAGAAATACGACGCCCTGTATTGTAGTTCAGATATAACATGGTGTTGTTGTCCCGTTGCGCAAGCAGACGTTCACCAATTCCACCATAACGGCTATTTGACCAGCTGAGATGATTCATACACAGACCATGTGTAAGAATGACAATACGACCAGTTAATTCACCTTGTTGTAATGATCCATAATGATCATAAAGCACCATAGGTAAAGCCATTGGGTTGTGTTGTTTTAAGAAAAAGTCTCCAAAAATCCCGTTTAATGCACCCACCACGAAATGCAGTGTTGGTGTCAGGGGTTTATCATGCAGCACAGGGAATTTTTCAATAATATGACGTAAACTTGGTGCAAGAAAACTGCTACCGTACTTCTGTAATGTGTCATAAGAAAATTGATAAAATTTTTGTAACTGTGGAAGTTTCTGTAAATTTTTAGCTTTTTGTGCGCTTAAACCAAGTGTTGTCCGTAACACTTCTGTTTGCACTAATTGCACCAATTCGTGAACACCACTTAAGCTCGTGCTCACAACTTGCGCCAAACCTTCCAAAACATCTGCCTGACTCGGGGGTGTACTGTCCCATTTGCAGTAGGTTTCATGCAGAGGCGTTAAACTTGGCATATTGATTTCCCCATCCTTGATATATACCGAAGGTTTGAAGTAATTGACTTAATATTCTTTAGATAAACTACAACAAACGCTTACATCTTATGTGTTTCATAAGTAATTTTTTTAGAATACTGATGAACGGAGTGCACTATCGTTTTTTGTGTCAGACAATATCAAGCTTAAATGTAATTTATATTGTTATTTATTTATCTATTAACCTAAATAATGTGATTTATTTGATAATAAGTCAAGCTGTTGTCTATTATGGTGCGTATGCAAATTATTTATTTACATGGCTTTCAAAGCAGCCCCATGTCAAAAAAGGGGCAACAATTAGAACAATATTGCACAAATGTTGAGCATGCTGATGTGCATTTACCTGATTTGAATAAACCGCCTGAACACGTTTTAAGAGATATTTCTAAGCTGATTGAAAGTTTACCACTCGATCAAGTGAGATTGGTTGGAAGTAGCTTAGGGGGATTCTATGCGACATATCTTGTCGCAAAATATGGATGCCCTGCTGTACTGATTAATCCTGCTATGCAACCATGGCAGTTATTCGAAGATTTATTCGGGATTGAACAAATCCCACTCAAAGTCACTGATTCATGGACACTCGATGCCGACCAATTGCAGCAATTACAATCAATTGCTGACACGAAGTTAAAGCATGCTGATAAAATTCTTGTACTGTTGCAACGAGGTGATGAAGTCTTGGATTATCGTCAAGCACAACGTTATTATAATGCAGCACAACCATCTGCATTGATTTTAACCGACGCTGATGGTAATCATGCAATGGATGATTTTGAAGAAAAATTACCTTTCGTACTCCGATTTTTATCGACAGCCCTCTAATAAGGAAGTCAGACCAAGTGACACAATACACGGCACAATCCCTTGAAGTTCTTTCAGGTTTAGATCCTGTTCGTCGTCGTCCCGGTATGTATACCGATACCTCACGTCCAAACCATTTGGCGCAAGAGGTGATTGACAATGCGGTGGATGAAGCACTTGCAGGACATGCCAATCAAATTTGTGTCACGGTCTATGAAGATGGTTCATTGTCAGTCGAAGATAATGGACGAGGTATGCCAGTCGATATTCATCCTGAATATGGACAAAGTGGTATCGAAATTATTTTGACCAAATTACATGCAGGCGGAAAATTTAGTACCGATAATTACCAATTTTCTGGTGGTTTACATGGTGTCGGTATTTCTGTCGTGAATGCTTTATCAACACGCGTTGAGGTTGCGGTACAACGCCAAGGTAACTTGTATCAAATGGCGTTTGAACAAGGTGAACCTGTTGCACCATTATCGGTGTTAGAAGGTAAAGTTGCGAAACGTGCGACAGGAACAACCGTTCGCTTTTGGCCAGAAGCAAAATACTTTGATAGTCCAAAATTTGCACTAAAAGCATTGAAGCATAATTTGAAAGCTAAAGCCGTTTTAGCGGCGGGCTTAAAAATTATTTATGACGATAAAATCAATAATGAAAAAATTGAATGGCAGTTTGAAAATGGTCTAGTCGACTATTTAATGGATGAACTTGAGGATCGAGAGATTCTACCTGATCCTGCCTTTGTCAGTAGTGGACAAGCAGAGCGAGCAGCTTGTGAATTTGCGATCTGTTGGAATGTCGAGGGTGGTGAACAAATACAAGAAAGTTACGTCAACCTGATTCCAACTGCACAAGGTGGTACGCATGTCAATGGATTGCGTTCAGGGGTCACGGAGGCGTTACGAGAGTTTTGCGAGTTACGCAATTTATTACCACGTAATATGAAACTTTCGGCAGAAGATGTTTGGGATGGGGTCAATTTCATTCTATCGCTGAAATTCCAAGAACCTCAATTTTCAGGACAAACTAAAGAACGTCTATCCAGTCGTGAAGCCTCCAATATTGTGCTGAATATTGCCAAAGATGCCTTTGCTTTATGGTTAAACCAACATGCTGAGATTGCAACGCAGTTAGCTGAAATGGCAATTGCTAAAGCTGGGCGTCGCTTAAAAGCAGCGAAAAAAGTGGAGCGTAAAAAGATCGTCTCTGGTCCTGCGTTACCTGGAAAACTGGCTGATTGTGTCGGTTTAACGCGTGAAGACAGTGAGTTGTTTATTGTCGAAGGGGATTCGGCAGGTGGAAGTGCTAAACAAGCGCGTGACAAGAATTTCCAAGCGATTATGCCGATTCGTGGAAAAATCCTGAATACATGGGAAGTATCTTCGGATGAGGTGCTCGCTTCTCAAGAGGTACATGATATTGCGATTGCCATAGGGGTTGATCCGGGTAGCGATGATCTCTCTGAATTGCGTTATGGCAAAATCTGTATTCTTGCCGATGCCGATTCGGATGGTCTGCATATTGCCACCTTGTTATGTGCATTATTTGTAAAGCATTTCCCGACTCTAGTTGAAGATGGTCATTTGTTTGTCGCAATGCCGCCACTGTATCGTATTGATATTGGTAAGGATGTTTATTATGCGTTGGATGATAGTGAACTCGAAAGCATTTTGAAAAAAGTGAAAGGTAATAAAAATCCGCAAATCACTCGATTTAAAGGACTGGGTGAGATGAATGCCAGCCAGTTGCGTGAAACCACGATGGACCCAAATACGCGCCGTTTAGTCCAACTCGATTTGGATGATGCGCATTTTACCGCAGGTTTGCTGGATAAGTTGCTGGCGAAAAAACGTGCGGCTGACCGTAAGCATTGGTTAGAACAGAAAGGCAATTTAGCGGATATTGTGGTTTAAACGATTAGTTAAATGGATGAGTCAGCCAAGCTTGCATGCTTGGCTTTTCTTTATCTAGGGTCTAGCCATATTTAGGATAAATTAATCTGCATCATTTTAGTTCATCTCGTTCTTTTTGTATGCAATGTTGTATACAAGATTGGATTCTTATTTATTTTATTTAATAAATATTAAAATAAAACAATAGCTTAAATTGTTGGCATAAAAATTGAATAACTCCACTCAGTAAAAATCAAAAGATCAATCTGTGGAGAACAAAGATGCAAAACAAATTAATGTCAATGTCCGTTCTTATGGCAGCGATGATGGGGGTAGGTTTGGCAGGTTGTTCTAAACCAGCCGAAAAAACAGAAGCAGCAAAAACAGAAACCAAGGCGGCAGCACCAGCCGCAAGTGGTGACACCATTAAGGTGGGGATTTTACATTCACTCTCTGGCACGATGGCAATTTCTGAGACCTCTCTGAAAGATACTGCATTGATGACCATTAATGAAATCAATGCCAATGGCGGGGTGATGGGTAAAAAACTCGAACCAGTCATTGTTGACCCAGCATCAGATTGGCCGCTATTTGCTGAAAAAGCACGTCAGTTAATCACTCAGGACAAAGTTGCCGTTATTTTCGGTTGCTGGACATCAGTATCACGTAAGTCGGTTCTTCCTGTGGTTGAAGAGTTAAATGGTTTATTGTTCTATCCAGTGCAATATGAAGGTCAGGAACAGTCTAAAAATATTTTCTATACAGGTGCAGCACCGAATCAGCAAGCCATTCCTGCGGTGGAATATTTAATGGGTGATGAGGGCGGTAAAGCACAACGTTTTGTTTTACTCGGTACAGATTACGTCTACCCACGCACCACCAATAAAATCCTGCGTGCTTTCTTGAAGTCTAAAGGTGTTGCCGATGCAGACATCATGGAAGAGTACACGCCATTTGGTCATAGCAACTACCAAACTATTGTTGCCAATATCAAGAAATTCTCCGCAGGTAAAAAGACTGCGGTGATCTCCACCATCAATGGCGATTCCAATGTTCCTTTCTATCGTGAGTTAGGCAACCAAGGTATTAAAGCTGCTGATATTCCAGTGATGGCTTTCTCAGTTGGTGAAGAAGAGTTACGTGGTATTGATACCAAGCCATTAGTAGGTCATTTAGCGGCATGGAACTATTTCATGTCAGTTAAAAATCCGAAAAACACCGAGTTTGTGAATAAATTCAAGCAATATGCAGTGGAGTACAAACTTCCAAATGCCGATAAAGTTGTAACCAACGATCCGATGGAAGCGACTTATGTTGGTATCAATATGTGGAAACAAGCGGTCGAAAAAGCAGGTTCTACAGAGGTTGATAAAGTTCGTGATGCAATGGCAGGTCAAACTTTTGCAGCACCATCGGGTTATACCCTCAAAATGGATGAAACCAATCACCATTTACATAAGCCTGTGATGATTGGGCAAATTCGTGGTGATGGGCAATTTGATGTTGTTTATAAAACGCCTCAAACCATCAAAGCTGAGCCTTGGAGCCCATATATTCCTAAATAATTTTCCTATGCAACCTGCTGTTTCGGCAGTAGGTTTTTCTTAGTTTTATTTCTTGTTGATTGGTTTAAATAGAAAATATAAGGGGAGTCTTATGGCGAAACACTATGTTTTGGCACTGCTCTGCATCATGGCACAGATCATGTTTAATCCTGCATGGGCAGAAGTTACCTCACCAACAACCGTGACGTCTACAACTTCTCAGGATGCCATCCAAACTTTTGTTAAATCTGACTTTGCTACTCGCCGTGCCATGTTGAATCAATGGCCAGCCAGTATTGAGCAACTGGATCAATTGGTCGCGTATATTGATCAAAATGAGTTATATACCGATAGTTCAGGTCATACTTACATTTTAAAAAACGATGAAAAATTATTAAGTTATCCGCAATTGCAAGCCATCGACACTTGGCCCTCAGATTTATCTCAAGTGACGCTGGTCAATACTTTACGTAAGGCACTGAACTTTGGACAAGCCAAAGTTAAATTGAATTCTGACGATGCATCACAACGTTTAGCAGCTGTTGATATTTTAGAAAATAACTTGGATGAGCTTGATGTAGCAACGATCAAACAACTCTATCTCAATGAAAAAAGTGAAGGTGTTAAAGCCCGTTTAGCGCAACTGAAAGCTCGTTTAGATTTTAATAGTTCAGATGAATTCACCAAGATCGAAGCAGTAAAAGTTTTGGCGGATTCAAATCGTCCAGATGTATTGGCTTTAATCAATCAAAGTTTAGAACAGCCACAAAGTAATCCTGCATTAAAAGCAGCTTTGCTTGAAGCACAAAATAAAATTAAAACGCGTATTCAAATCAGTGAATGGTCAGGGCATGTATTTTCAGGTCTCAGTACCGCTAGTATTTTACTTTTAGCAGCGCTTGGTCTTGCAATCACCTATGGTTTGCTTGGTGTCATCAATATGGCACATGGTGAACTCATCATGATCGGTGCTTATACCACTTACGTCATTCAAAGTTTTTTTAAAACGCACTTTGCAGGCTTGGTTGATTGGTATTTATTGGCAGCGATTCCTGCTGCATTTCTGGTGAGTGCGCTGATCGGCATGTTGATTGAACGTACTGTGATTCGTCCGCTTTATGGTCGCCAATTGGAAACATTATTGGCAACTTTTGGTGTGAGTTTAATCTTGATGCAATCGGTTCGGATGATCTTTGGCGCACAGAACGTTGAAGTGTCGAATGTCGCATGGCTCAGTGGTGGTATTGCCCTAACGCCAAGCCTGATGTTGCCATATAACCGTATTGCGATTATTGGTTTTACTGTGGCGGTCTTACTGCTTCTAGTTTTCTTATTAAACAAAACCCGTTTTGGGTTATTTGTTCGTGCTGTGACACAAAACCGTCAAATGGCGCGTGCCGTGGGAATTCGATCTGCACGTATCGATATGCTGGCATTTGGCTTAGGTTCAGGCTTAGCTGGTCTTGCAGGTTGTGCGTTAGCACAAGTCGGCAATGTTGGCCCTGATCTCGGGCAAAACTACATTATTGATGCCTTCCTTGTCGTTGTCGTCGGTGGTGTGGGTCAAGTATGGGGGGCAGTACTTGCAGCCTTAGGTTTAGGGATTAGCAGTACAGTTTTGGAGATTGGTCTAGGTGCAGTTTTAGCAAAAATTATTCTCTTGGTTCTTGTGATTTTGTTTATCCAAAAGCGTCCACAAGGTTTGTTTGCCATCAAAGGTCGTTTCGTGGAGTAAGCCAATGAAAATCACTTCTTTATTTGCAGATAAACCGTATAGCGCAATCGCGATTGCCATTTGTTTTGCCGTGTTACTGGCTTTGCCGTGGTTGCATTTGTTATCACCTGATTCGGCATTTTATCTGTCAGCGTATTGGATTACGTTGATTGGCAAAATCATGTGCTTGGCTTTGGTCGCGTTGGCATTGGATTTAGTGTGGGGCTATGCAGGGATTTTAAGCTTGGGGCACGGCTTATATTTCGCCTTGGGTGGTTATGCCTTTGGCATGTATTTGATGCGTGAATCCGCAGGCGATGGCTTACCTGATTTCATGCGCTTCCTCAGTTGGACAGAACTCCCTTGGTATTGGGTGGGGACTGAGCACTTTGCTTGGGCGATGATCTTGGTTTTATTTGTGCCTGCCTTAGTTGCTTTTATTTTTGGTTTCTTTGCTTTCCGCTCAAAAATCAAGGGTGTGTATTTCTCAATTATTACCCAAGCCATGACCTTTGCAGCGGCACTCTTGTTCTTCCGCAATGAGACGGGTTTTGGTGGTAACAATGGCTTTACGGGTTTTAAAACCTTACTCGGTTTTGATATCACTTCTGCGCCAATGCGTGCCAGTTTATGTTTTGTCACCGCTTTGGTTTTGATGCTGTGCTTTATCGGCTTACGTCAACTGATGAATCGTCCTTATGGCCGAGTGCTTGGCGCGATTCGTGACAGCGAAAACCGTTTGCAATATTTGGGTTATCGCACGTTGTGGTACAAGCTTTCAGCATGGGTATTGTCGGCTGTGATCGCAGGTATCGCAGGGGCGTTGTATGTGCCACAGGTCGGTATCATTAACCCAAGTGAAATGAATCCAGTCAATTCGATTGAAATGGCAGTGTGGGTTGCAGCAGGGGGGCGTGGCACCTTGATTGGACCGATTCTTGGTGCAGGTTTAATCAATGCTGTGAAGACTTATTTTACAGTAGCAGCACCAGAAGCATGGTTATTGATCTTAGGCGCTTTATTTATCGTGGTGACGATTTTCTTACCGAAAGGTGTGATTGGATTATTTGACCGTTTTAAAAAGGAGAGCAATTAAATGAGTGATTTATTCCTAGACTCAGCTCAACATGGCGGTCAACTCGGCGAGGGTTATGGACGTGCCAAAACTGAGGGCGCAGATTTTAGTCACGGGATTGCCTTGTATTTAGAAAAAGTCAGTGTCTGGTTTGATTCGTTTCGTGCTTTAAATGATTTATCACTGTACATCGCTGAAGGTGAATTACGCTGCATCATTGGACCAAATGGTGCGGGGAAAACCACACTAATGGATGTGATTACAGGGAAAACGCGTCCAACCACGGGCACTGCTTTTTTTGGTCAAAACTATGATCTTGCCAAAATGAGTACCGAGGAAATTGCGGAAGCAGGGATTGGGCGCAAATTTCAAAAACCAACGGTATTTGAAAATTTCACTGTGATGGAAAATTTATTGCTCGCTGCACCACGCGATAAGCGAGTCAAGAAGAGCTTGTTTTCTCGTTTAGACCCAGAAGCACAATTGGCATTGGATGAAAGTTTAGAGCAAATCCGTTTAAAGGAATTTGTGAAAAAGCCCGCAGGATTATTGTCCCATGGTCAAAAGCAGTGGTTAGAAATCGGTATGTTATTGATGCAACGTCCGAAGCTGATTTTATTGGATGAACCTGTGGCAGGAATGACCGATGCAGAAACAGAACGCACGGCTGAACTGTGTTTGGAATTGAAAAAAAATCATACTCTTGTGGTCGTAGAACATGACATGAGCTTTATTGACACCATCAGCGAAAAAGTTACGGTATTAGCACAGGGTGCAATCTTGGCAGAAGGCACATTGGCAGAGGTACAAGCCAATGAAGATGTGATTGAAAAGTATTTGGGACGCTAGGAGACTGCCATGTTAGAAGTGAAAGAAGTTAACCAGTTTTATGGTGGCAGTCATATTCTGCGTGACGTGTCTTTATCTGCGCCTGTGGGGGAGTGCAGTGTTGTTTTAGGGCGTAATGGCGTCGGCAAAACCACTTTGCTGAAATGCTTGATGGGGATTCTCCCGATTAAATCAGGACAGATTTTGTTAGACGGCAAAGATATTGCCAAGATGTCGCCTGAGCAACGAGTACGTGCAGGATTGGCCTATGTACCGCAAGGACGAGATATTTTTTCAACCTTGACGGTAGAGGAAAACATCCTGATTGGCATGGCAAAATTTTCAGGCGCAAAAACCCGAAAAGTACCGAGTCATCTCTACGAAATTTTTCCTGTCTTGGATGAAATGAAGCATCGCCGTGGTGGAGATTTGTCAGGTGGTCAGCAGCAGCAACTTGCGATTGCTCGAGCGTTGGCTTCTGAGCCGAGTGTCTTGATTTTGGATGAGCCAACTGAGGGGATTCAGCCGTCAATCATTAAAGATATTGGTCGGGTGATTCGTAAATTGGCAGATCAGGGTGAAATGGCGATCGTTTTGGTGGAGCAGTTTTACGATTTTGCCGAAGAACTGGCAGATAACTATACGGTGATGGCGCGTGGACAAGTGATCGCACAGGGACAAGGTGCGGAAATGCCTGAAAAGGGAATAAGGGAGTTGGTGGCAATTTAATAAAAGCCTCGTAAGAGGCTTTTTACTTATTTACTCTCCACTTTATAGAATGTCCCACCAGCATAAACATTGTGTCCAAAGCCACAAGAAGATTCACTATCTTTCTGTTCCACCTCAATTTTTTGACCTAGATTCGGATCGTTAGCAAATTGAAGTTTGATCTGACAGTGTTCATAACGGTAGTTTGCTTGTTTTGCCGTGATGGGCATGGTCGTTTCAAACTGCCCCATATTTGGGCCATAAATCAGACCTCGAATCCCAAAGTAATAACCTTCAAAATTAATTAGATATTTATTTTGTTGTTTCTTGACCGTGATGTAATCCCATTGTCCGAAACCATTGGCTCGGACATAAGTGCCTTGTAGGTCTTTCGTGATCTGCGGTTTAGGAAGCTGTTTTAAATTGTATAGACTGATTTTTGAATCTTCATCTCGTAAAAACCATACTCTTGCCCATTGTGGCTTGCCTAATTTTGCATAACTCAACCCGACATTATTATTGGCTATTTCAATCTCACGGTCAGTCACTTTAATACCGCTTTCTTCAGCATTCATTTGGCAGAAATGTGCCCATGCGGCTTGATCTTCAAATTGTTTCACTGCTTTGGCATATTGCTTTTGATCGTAAAACTTTTTGCCTGCTTGGGCATATTGTTTCACTTTGGCACACCCTTGTTGTAATTCTTGTTCAAATGAATCTTCAGCAAAAGTTGAGGCTGAGCCAATTGCTGTTATAACCATTAGGCAAAGTTGCGTTGTTCTCATCATTTTCAATATTTCTAAAGCTGCTTGATACTCATTTTAAACAAGAAGTGAAAATAGATGCTGTGAGCAAATTGTTAGCTTGAAAGTTGTAGCTGCATCCAAACCAAGTCACGCCATTGTCCAAATTTTTGTCCGACTTGTGGCATATAACCTGTTTGTACAAAACCAAGCTGTTCATGTAGCACAATTGAACCCATATTTTCACTATCAATCGCAGCCACCATGATATGCATGTTTTGCTGTATCGCGAGATGGATCAGTTGTTGTATCAAGGCTTTGCCTAGACCTTGACGTGCGTAGCTTGGATCAACAAAAACAGAATGTTCGATACTCTGACGATAGCCGCTGATACTACGAAATGCAGCATAGTAGGCATAGCCAGCAACTTTATTATGGTGTTGGTCTTCAACCACAATCATTGGGAATTGCTGCTGTTGCATGTCTTGAAAACGTTGTTGATATTGTTGTAAAGCAATAGCTTGATCATTCCAGTTGGCTGTACCCGTCAGGATTTCATGATTATAAATCGTAAGAATCTGTTCCAAATCATTTAGTGTGGCAAAACGAATTTGATAAGGTGAATGCAAAGAACGCGCTGCAAGCTTAAGTTTGAATGGCATGGATGAATTAATGAAAGTTCATATATTCTGAATATGCGTGATTGCAAAAAAAACAGCAAGACTAAGCTTGCTGTTTTTCAATTGATTGACTGTTTAGAAGTGGTATTTAACCAAGGCGCTGACATTGTTTTCATCGCGGTTTTTCATACCAAACTTGTTATTCCAAACAGAGTGTTCTACACCTAAATATAAGCGTGTTTCAGGTGAAATATGTTTGCCAACATTCCACTTATATTGTGTGGTCCAGTTGAGTTCACTTTCATGACGCTCCTTACCATCGTGGGCAGCACTTGACCAGTCAAGGAAACCATCGACCAAGAAATCTTCAGTTGATACTTTAAATGGCACTGCATAGGCAATCGTCATTTGATAGTCATCAGCAGTGTTTTCATTATTGGCACGGTAGAAGTTTACATTCGCATATTGGAAATATGGAATTGCTAAATCAAAGCCTACGCCGTACAAGAAGTTGTCAAAGTTACTGCCATTGGCACTATTGCTTTCCCATGTTGTTGAGATCAAGACATCTTTGACTGGGCCGAAAGCAAGTTTTTGACCAGAAATTTCGCCTAAGCTCAAACGAGGAGAAAGTTCGAAATAGGTACTTTTGTTGTCGTCACCACCACGCATACGATCCATAAAGAAGAATACGTCGGCATATTGTACTTTTGCAGCGTATTCGACAGTTAAAGTCGTTTGTTTTTCATCGACAACTTCATAGTTCTCACCGTATAAACCAGTGAGGCTAAAATCTTGCCAAATAGGCTTTGCCTGAACGAAAGCTGCTGTAGATACCAATAAACAAGTCGCTGCAAGTTGCTTCAATTGCATTTAAAAAATCCCCCCAAAAATGGCGTGTCAAGCATACAAGGAATTAAGCAAAAATAAAGCCAAATTTGACCAGATGCTCAAAAGAATTGTATAGAACCGACCAAAAGAAAAAAGCCAATGAATTTAAAAATCTTTTTGATCAAGTTTTAATAAAAATGTCAAAAATCAGCTTGCATATTTGTTATGAAAGTCAGATATTGGAGTTATAGAAGATCTTCTTAACTACTGAAAAGCAACAGATGCGAAGCAAGGAGACCACAAGCATTTACATAATCAAAATATACAACTGCACTGAATGAATGCATGCTCAAAGTGTGCCAGATAACAAAGTTTTGTAGCACCGTCTCAATAGAAAAGAGAGGAAGATATTTATGAATATTGAAATCCGTACAGATAAGAACATTCAAGGTAGCGAACGTTTAATTAGTTATGTCCGTGCAGAACTTACGCAAGAATTTCAACGCTATAGCGAGCGTATTACACATTTTTCGGTTCATATTAGTGATGAAAATGGGGAAAAAACGGGAGATCATGACAAACGCTGTATGATCGAAGCCCGTCCAGCAGGTATGAAACCTGTTGCTGTGACAAACAAGGCGGCAAATATTGATGCATCTATCCATGGTGCGATTGATAAACTAAAACGTAGTTTGGAACATTTATATGAGAAAAAAGAACATCATCGTGGTGGTTTACCAGAATATGTTGACGTCGATGACGATGTAAAAGTTGATGATGAAGCGTAAAGATAAACGCGAAAAAAAAGTCCAGTTTTGGGCTTTTTTTTTTGTGTATATCAAATTTATACGTGATTTTATAAAAACCTGTCGGGATATTCGGCATAATAGAAACATTAAATACATTGTGAGAATTGGTCATGTTAAGTAAGCAACAGCAGGCCTTGGTGCAAGCCATACAAAAACTCGATTTAGACCAAGTGCAATCTTTACTTGCTGAAGGACTCGACCCGAACTTTATTGATCCTGAACATGGTTTCCCAGTCTCTATTTTATGTGATGGCTTATTTGTGTGGTGGGAGAATGTCTGTGAAGCTTATGAAGCAGGTCAGCCATTGACTGAAGCAGACAAACAACAACAATTACAAGTTTATCAAGACATTTTAGAAGCATTAATTCAAGCCAAAGCCAATCTTCATTTATGGGATGCGGAAGAGTTTTATGGTCCGCTTTGGGATGCTGCAAGTTCAGCATGCGCACCTGTGGTTCAACGCTTACTCGATGAAAAAGTCGATCCAAACACAAGAGATGAAGAGGGTCTAACGATTTTGTCTTCAATTAGCCAACTGTTTTTTGATTGTGATTTTGATGAAATTGACTGGTCAGAATCTTTGATAGAAGAGCGTGAAACACTCGAATTATTACGCAAACATGGCGCGAAAATGTCAAAAGAGCTAACGGCATAAGTCTAGCCAACAAGATATAAAGGGGAGAACAATGAAAAAGTTTCAAGTATTAAGCTTGATTGCTGCATCAATCATGACAACTGCAACATTTGCAGCAGAATTTTCATTTGATCGTCCTGGTGCAGGGATAAGAACAGGGATTACACCTGTTGGTCAACTTGCTTGGGAACAGGGCTTACCAACAGTAAGTTACCAAGAACAAAATATTGAAGGTGTAAAAGATAAAACTTTAACCCTAAATGGCGATATGTTGTTGCGTACAGGTTTAGCAAATGGTCTAGAACTGCAATTGGGTTGGCAAGGTCCTGTTTGGCAGCAATATAAACATGCTGGTACTAAGAAAGAAACCAATGGTTTAGGTGATGTCAGTATTGGTTTGAAAAAGGCGATTAATTTAAAAGATGATCGTTTAACAATGGCATTGTTAGCAGAAGCGATTATTGCGACTGGCAATGATGAATTCACGAATCAAGATGATATTTATAGCCTCACTTCAGCAGTTGCGTATAAGTTCAGCGATTTGGTGGGTACATCAATTACCATGCGTTATGAAGCACAAAACAGTGATTGGGCCGTGACTGCAATTCCAACTATTGATTATAAAATTGCGGGTAAATTATCTGGTTTTTCAGAGTTTGTTTATCGTAAAGCAGAAAGCCAAGACTATGAATATGGTTTAGGAACAGGTTTAGTCTATAGCTTAAATGATCGAGCTCAACTTGATGCCAGTATAGGTGTGGATTTGAATGGCGATCAAAAAAGCTATAACGGTGGTTTAGGTTTATCTGTTTTATTCTAGTCAAAATCTCCGCTAACTTTTGAAATCCTTCTGCAGGCAGAATGAGGTCTTAAGTTATCGGGAGAGTTACAGTGAGATGAACATGAAAATGTCTGTTCAGGGTGGGTACATTAGCCAATTAATGTGCTACTTTTTGGCTACTTTATTGTTGTTATGTACGTCTTTGGTTTACGCTCAAGACAATCTATCAGCACCGTTACTGACTCCTGAACAGGCATTTGCATTTTCAGTTGAATCGACCAAAACCAATCAAGCGCGGTTACACTGGACCATTCAGCCTAATTATTATCTCTATCAACACAAATTTGAGGTTCAACAAGGCAATCAACCTGTTACGTTGAAATTACCCAAAGCAATTGAACAGTACGATGAAAACTATGGTCATAGCCAAGTTTATTATCAGCAAGCAGAGTTTGAGATTAGCACTCAAGCATCTCAACATTATCGTGTTACATGGCAGGGTTGTGCCAAAGACCGTATTTGCTATCCACCTCAAAATATTGAATTTCAAACCGATGCTGATGGGTTGGTTAGTGTCGAAAATGTCAGTTCTAATTCACAAAAACGTTTTTTAGATGTTGCTCGTTCTGCGAATAGCTTAAATGCTCAGACCGCAGAGAGGGATGAACTTACAACTGAAAAATCTAATGATGTAAAGCTGAATAATTCAACCAATATGGCGCAAGACCAACAGTGGTCAAGCACATTGGCACAGCACTCTCTTGCTTATAGCTTGTTATTATTTCTAGGCTTAGGAATTTTATTGGCATTTACGCCGTGTTCTTTACCAATGTTGCCGATTTTGACCTCATTGATTGTTCGTGAACATAAAGGCGTTAAAGCATGGACGATTGCGCTTACTTTTGTATTTAGCATGGCAATGGTCTATGCCGTATTGGGTTTAATTGCCTCTGTGGCAGGGCTAAATTTCCAACGATGGTTACAGCAACCTGCGACATTAGTTGCATTTAGTCTATTGTTCGTTGTATTCGCTTTAAATCTGTTTGGTCTATTTGAATTGAAACTGCCACAGAAATGGGTGAATCGCCTCGACCAAATGCAGTCAGTGCAACAAGGTGGGACTTTGCTTGGTGCAAGTATCATGGGCATGATCTCCGCATTGTTAGTCGGTCCGTGTATGACTGCACCTTTAGCGGGTACATTACTCTTTATTTCACAAACGCAAAATCAGTGGCAAGGTGCTCTACTATTATTCACCTTGGGATTTGGCATGGGTATTCCATTACTGCTTGCCAGTGTTCTAGGTGCAAAGGCACTACCGAAAGCAGGGGAATGGATGCATCAAATTAAGGTTATTTTTGCCTTTTTGATGTTGGCGTTAAGTATTTATTTTATCCGTCCGTTGTTGCCTGAATTGGCAGTTCAGGTGTTGGGCCTGATTTTAGGTTTGGCGTTTATTGGTTATGCTGCGTACCGCTTTTTTGTGAAAAAGGGACAGTTGCAGTGGTTGTATGCCTTGCTGCTCATCATTGCAATTCCGTTTCTTGCCTTTAACCAATATCAGCATATGCAAAACCTGAGTACAGTGCAGGCAGATAAATTAGCAGAGTGGCATGTCGCAACAACCGCTGCTGATTTTGAGCGGATTCTAGCCAACGCACCCAAAGATCGACAGATTGTCATTGATGTCTATGCCGACTGGTGTGTGGCTTGTCAGCCGATTGAGCATCGAATTTTAAAGGATGTAGAGGTGCAGCAAGCTTTAGCACCTTATTATCTGATTAAACTGGATTTAAGTCATTACGATGCTTCACATCAGGCATTACTCAATCAATGGGATATTTTAGGGCCACCAACCTATTTATTTTTAGATTCGCAACAACAAGAAATCCGTGCATTACGTTTAACGGGTGCATTTAAGAAAAGCGAGCTATTACAACAACTCACACAATTAAAAGAGAAATCACCATGAGCTATCAATTATTTATAGGGAATAAAAATTATTCAACTTGGTCGATGCGACCGTGGATTTTATTAAAACAACTTGGCATTCCATTTCAGGAGCATTTAATTCAATTTGATAGTTTTGAACCTAATAGCCAATTTAAAACTGAGATTTTAAAATTGAATTCAACGGGCAAAGTCCCAACACTCATGCACGATGATTTGATTATTTGGGATAGTCTGGCGATTTGTGAATATATTGCTGAACAAAATCCTGAGAAGAATGTGCTACCTCAAGATAGAAAGCAACGAGCCAGAGCACGATGCATTAGTGCAGAAATGCACAGTAGTTTTCAAAGTTTACGCAATCTGTGCCCAATGAATGTAGAAGCGGATTTAGCCCATATCGGACAACAGCTTTGGCTGGACAATGCCCAGCTTCGTCCAGATGTGGCTCGGATTGAACAAATTTGGTCTGAACGTCCAGCTGAGGACAGCTTTTTATGTGGTGAGTTTAGTCTAGCCGATGCATTTTATGCGCCTGTGGCTATGCGTTTTGAATGTTATAAATTACCCATCTCTGCTTCTAGCCAAAGTTATATGCACAAGATATTGTCTTTAGCATCAGTTCAAGAGTGGATCGCAGAAGCCAAACAAGAACAGATGTTTGTACCCTTTGATGAGCCTTATCGTAATCATCGTGAAGAATATCTAAAAGACTAAACAACAGGTCAAAAATAAAGGCATCTTTGGATGCCTTTATTGGATTAATTTAAGAAAAGTTCAGTAAAAATTTTGACTTGATTTCGACCAGATGCTTTTACCGCATACAATGCTTGATCTGCCTGACTAATAATTAAGTGAGATTCATCGGCACTGAGTGTGCTGCTGATGCCAAAACTGGCACTGATAGAAAACTCTTGATGATCTTCTGAGGTAAATTTTAACTCACCAATCGCTAAGCGACAGCGCTCCGCCACATTTTGTGCTTGTGCAGGCGTAGTATTGGGCAATAATAAAATAAATTCCTCGCCCCCAAAGCGCCCAATCATATCTCGGTCACGTAAATTATTCGCCAAACATTTTGCAACATTGATCAACACTTGATCCCCAACACTATGCCCAAACTGGTCATTAATATTTTTAAAATGGTCTAAGTCGAGTAATACAATCGAGTAAAGTTGATTTGGTTGCTGATGTAAGCGCTCTAAGTGATTGCTAATACTGCGACGATTCATCACATTCGTGAGCGGATCTAAAAGACTGAGTACTTGAATAGCCGTTTCTCGAATTCGCCATTGTTTGAGCAGACTTTCAAATAGCAACAAACAAGCAATTAAAATTGGCAATAAGAAGAAAAACATACTGCCAACCCAAAAAGGATGCATTTGAGCTTGATTCAGGACTTCTAGCTTAAATATCGGTGCATATTGTAGGACACCATACATACTTAAAAAGTTGCAAAACAGCAGTGCGATTGTTGCTGGCACCAGTGCACAATAAATCATTTTGCGATCAAACAGAACCAGACCTACTCCCACAACACTGACATAGGCAACCATGGTTGCTGGACTAAAACTCCCAATCAGATAGCCTATATGACAGAGTAAAACAGTAACGACCTGTACGCTTAAAATCGGAATGATTTCTTGTACCCAAGATTTATGTTTATAAATAAAGCAGGGCATAATCAAACTTAAAAAGACAAAAAGCATGATTACATTGGTCCAAAGTTTAGATCGAACCAACGGTAAATTTACCCATTGCCATGTAAATGGATTTAGCAAGACAAAACTGTCCCAAATAATTCCAAATAGACTTATAAGTGAGGCTAAGATTAGCAACAAAATACATTTCTTTAACATGTTCCAATTAATTAATGGTTCATGTTCCCAGAACTGCGAGAAATTCCATTTTTCTCTGTCAACTAACCTCTTAAAATGAATCCTCATGATTGGCATGTTTCCTTATATGCAATGAGATTCCTAAGAAACGTTATTAGTGTAAATTCGTTATCAAAAATATTATTAAACGATTATTAAAATAACAATAGCACTTTTAGAATGAGAAGGAAGTCTAGCTATGTGCTTTTTAATGTAAATTAGGAGAGCAAAAATTCTTTGAAAAAGGAAGCTTAATCTAAATATTCGATCAGTTTGTTCTTATAATGAAAAAAAGAAATTAAGAATGACAATGGTCAGACATAGCTGACCATTTTCTGCAAAATCATCACATTATGTTTTAATCACGATCAATTGCATGAGCAAAATCCGCAATATCTGCTAAAGCCTGTTTAGCTTCTGGAAACCAAGTATTAAACATTTGGAAGTTATGCCACATGCCTGTGTAAAGTTTAAAGTGTACTTTGACTCCAGCCTTTTCTGCTTTTTCTCTAAAGCGTTTTGAATCATCCAGTAAAATTTCTTTTGAGCCGACTTGCACCAGTGTTGGCGGTAAGCCTTTAAGATCATCAAATAGAGGTGAAACACGCGGATCATCCGCTTGTACACCATCTTTTAAGTAATGATTAATTCCTGCTTGTAAGGCTTCAATAGAGAGCAGAGCATCATGTTTTTGATTAAAGCGTAATGATTCACTGGTGAGGGTCAGGTCTAAATAGGGTGACATTAAAATTAAACCGCTTGGCATGAGGTCAGGTTGTGCTTTTAACCGTAAGCACAATGCTAAAGCGAGATTGGCACCACAAGAATCCCCCGAAATAATAATATCTTTGGGTTGGATACCTTGTACTAATAGTGCTTGATAAACGTCAAAAATCGCATCAATTGCTTCAGGGAAAGCATGTTCAGGGGCTAAAGGATAATCCACATGAACCACTTGCATTTGCGTGCGCGCAGCAATATCAGTCATGAGGGCACGATGAGTATTTAAACTCCCCAAGAAAAAAGCGCCGCCATGAATATGAAAAATAAGTTGTGTGGCAGAAACTTGTGCTTTGATTTCTTCACCACACACGCCTGCTAAGCGCAATGGTCGAATTTGTACTGTCGGATTTTGGGGGAATAGACGACAAAGTTGGTCTAATAAAGGTCGCAAAGCATTCGGGGCCAAATTAAACTGACTCGGCGTACGAATGGTCGCTTTTAGTAATGATTCAGTAAAATAATATTTCCAAACAGTACCAAATTTCATAATTTTTCCATATTGTTAGGGCAGTATATAACTAAGAGAATTTTGACTCGTGTGCCTTGCGCTGTCATTACAGCAATGTTTTGTTGTTGCTCAGGCTATACCCAATAGTCATAATCAAGAATTGCAATATTGATAGAAATTCTCAATACTCTTAATCTTGAAAAGACCCCTTAAGGATATTACAAAAATGAAGAAAATTGCTTTAGCATTTGGATTGCTCGGTTTAACAACTTTTGCCAATGCTGCAGATGCATTAAATGGCTCAGTATGGCAAACCATTGATGATGAAACAAAACAACCAAAGGCGATTGTGAAGTTTACTGAGCAAAAGGACGGTTCATTAACAGCATCTATTCAAAAATTTTTGACTCCAGGTCAGGAAGAGGCCTGCTCTAAATGTGAGGGAACCTACCACAACAAATCACTTAAAGGTTTGACGATTGTGCGTAACCTGAAGAACGTGGGTGGAACAAATTATGACAATGGTTCAATTCTTGACCCTAAAAGCGGCAAAACCTACAAGTTGAAAGCTGAATTGACCGAGGGTGGCAAGAAGCTAAAACTACGTGGCTATATCGGTGTTGCAGCACTCGGTCGTAACCAGACTTGGGTTCGTGCTAACTAATTTGAGTTTGAACTGAAAAAAACCGAGTCCTGTGACTCGGTTTTTTATTTTATTTCTTTAAGCGGAGAGGTTTTGATAAGTCGCTTCATCAAAGCCAATGACAAAGCCTTCAGGCGTTTGTAAAACGGGACGTTTAATCAAACTCGGCTGAGCAATTAAAGTTTCAATCAAATTTTCCTGATTACTTGTTGCATGAGCCTGTTCTGCTTCGGTTAATTTACGCCAAGTCGTACCTTTTTTATTGAGAACCTTATCTGCGCCAATCTCTTTTAGCCAAATTGCTAAAGTGTCGGCATCAATCCCTTGTTTTTTATAATCATGAAATTCGTAAGAAATTCCTTTTGCTTGTAGTGCATCAAAGGCTTTTTTCATCGAATTACAATTTTTAATTCCATAAATTTTAAACATACTGAAAACCATAACAACACAATGAAAGATATGCGTTAAAGCCTAACTTAAAAGGCAGGGAATGTACCAGTTGAAAATTTTTATGAAGTGAATCGATGTTATGTATTAAGCGTAGATTAAATGACTAAATCTTTCTAATTTTTTGAACCAAATGGCTAAATACAAAGCAGAGGAAAAATATTTAATATCTAAAAAAGAGAAAACCCGCATCTAATCATCCTGATCATGCGGGTCTCATTTCAACGTCCAATGTCTCATCCTTGCAAATAAACTTAATCTAAGTTTATTTTGTCTTCCTACGGCGTCCTATCCCTTTTTGGTCATCCTGACCGCTTCCCTGTGCCGTGGTGCTATAATGCCGTTACAGCTGGTAAATAAAAATACACAAAAAACGACATAATATGTAAGCTAAAGATGCGGTCAAAGTGAACGTTTGTTCACTTATTCGTGTATTTTATAATCAATAATCACAGGTGCATGGTCACTAAACCATTGTTCTTTATACACCCAAGCATTTGCAGTGCGTGCTTTCCAATCAGGAGAGCAGGCTTGATAGTCGATACGCCAACCGACATTTTTCGCACGTGCTTGACCACGATTTGACCACCATGAATACAATTCGGCTTCTTTTCGTACCTCACGGAAGGTATCTACATAGCCAAGTTCATCATAAATATGGTCGAGCCATGCACGTTCATGTGGTAAACAGCCAGATGATTTCTGATTGCCTGACCAGTTTTTAATATCAATACGCTTATGCACGATATTGTAATCACCACACACGATGATCGATTTATTTTCATCTCGCCATTGTTTGAGTATTTGGGTGTATTCTTGAAGAAATAAATCCTTACGTGCTTGTGCTTCATCACCGCTTGAACCCGATGGCAAGTATAACGAAGCAATATGAACAGGGTGTGACAGACCTAAATCGAATTCCGCTGTGATAAAGCGTCCTTGCGAATCCGCCAGTTCAAAACCTAAGCCATTTTGTACAGAGACAAAGGGTAAGCGACTATAAATGGCGGTGCCTGCATAGCCCGCACGCTCTGCAGGGAATAGATGCGTGTACCAACCTTCTGGTTTAAATTTATGCGTCCATTGTTCATGGGTAATGCGACTTTCTTGCATACATACCACATCGGCATCGGACTGTTCTAACCACTCAAGCAGACCTTTGGTCACAGATGAACGTAGACCATTTACGTTAATTGAAACCACTCGAAGAATTTTTACATCACTTGGATAGCTATCCTTTGGTATCATACGTCTGTTTAACCTCAATTAAAGAATTTGGAGCACCTTATATGACAACGCCTGTGTCATTTCATCCGCAAGCTTTTATCGAACTCGCATTATCACGTGGTGTGCTTAAATTTGGTGAGTTTACCTTAAAATCAGGTCGTGTCAGTCCTTATTTCTTTAACGCAGGTTTGCTCAATGATGGCGAAGCGTTGTCTTTGTTAGCACAAGGCTATGCCGATAAATTGGTTCAGTGTGACAATGTCGGTGTGATCTTTGGTCCTGCGTATAAAGGTATTCCTTTTGTTGCGGCGACTGCGGTGGCGTTGTCTCAAGTACATGGCAAGAGCGTTCCTTGGGGTTTTAACCGTAAAGAAGCCAAAGATCATGGTGAAGGTGGTGTGTTGGTTGGTGCATCGGTTGCAGGTCAAAAAGTTTGGATTATTGATGATGTGATCACTGCGGGGACTGCGATTCGTGAAGTTGTGACTATCTTAAAGAATGCAGGGGCAACGATTGCAGGGGTGTTGGTTGCATTAGATCGTCAAGAACGTGGTCAAGGTGAGCTTTCTGCGATTCAGGAAGTACAAAAAGAACTTGAAATCCCTGTGCATGCTTTAATCACGATGAAAGATTTGATGGATTATTTAGATGCAAAAGGCGAGAAAGACGCTTTAGCCAATATGCAGGCGTATCGTGAAAAATATGGCATCTAAATTTTAAGCATAAAAGAAAAGGAAGCGAGGGCTTCCTTTTTTATTGAAAAATCATGTAAAAGTCGTTCCAATGGGCTAAACCCTATAACGGTTTATATTAAGATGTTGATGCTTATGGGAAAATTCCAAGCATTACGCATATGGCGTATTATGTTAATTTTAAAAAATCTAAATAAATGATACTTGTATTAAATAAAGTTTGATATATATTTAAATATACACAATAATAATTTCATGGATAAAACATCCAAGATAACAAGGTTTCAGCATGATTATTGATTTTACAATCGAAAATTTCTTATCTTTTAAAGAGCAACAAACTTTAAGTTTTGTCGCTGAGCCTCCTTATGATATTCATCCAGATCACTTGTTAGACACTCCAGAAAAAGGCTTAAAGCTCCTAAAAACTATTGTGATTTATGGTGCGAATGCTTCAGGGAAATCTAATTTTTTATCAGCAATCCATTTTCTTAAACAGTTGATCATTAATTCGACAGAAAAAAAGCTAGATGAACCTTTTGAGTTAATTCCATTTCTTCTAGATAAAAAACAAAAGAATGCCCCAACCTCTTTCGAGGTTAATTTCTTTTGTGCAGATATTAGATATAACTATTATTTGGTATTAGACAAAAAAAAAGTATTTCATGAACACCTTTCTTATTACCCTAAAAAGTATAAAAAGAACATTTTTACTAGAGATTTAAATGAATCTGGAGAATATGAATATAATATTGGTGCTGATTTAAAGCCGAAAAGAATCTATGAAGATACAGCCCTAAAAACGTTACCCAACGTTTTATACTTATCAAAGATGGTAAAAGAAAATAGTCAATTTTTAAAAACTATCTATGATTGGTTTGCTAACACCTTATCTGAACAATTTTCATTAGAGGATACCGCTAAAAGTATTCACTCTGACAATCAGTTTAAGGAAAATTTCTTAAAATTTTTAAAAGATCAAGATATTGATATTTTAGATATTAGTGTAGATAAAGGATCACTTGCCGAACAAATTATTAAAAATAATGATTTTACTCCAGAGGTTCAAGAAAGAATTATCGAAGATCTTAAAAACCGATATTACTACGACATTAAAACTTTCCACAAAAATTCAGATAATGAACTTGAACCATTTGATTTAGAATTAGAGTCTCAAGGGACACGTAAGCTTTTTGCTCTATCTTCATTATTATTGAATAATTATAAAAAATTTGAAAAGACTTTTTATGTCGATGAATTGAGCTCAGCATTGCACCCACTATTAGTTAAAAATTTTCTGAAAGAATTCAATAGGACTACTAATAATCAATTAATTTGCGTCACACATGATACTCACTTAATTAACCAAGAATGTTTGAGAAAAGATCAAATTTATTTTGTAGAAAAAGATAAATCTCAAGTTTCCTCTATCTATTCTTTGCTAGAATTCAATCCAAGAAACGATAGAGAAAACTGGGAGTTGCGCTATCTGACAGGAAGATATGGTGCTACTCCATTTTTTGGATAATTTGAGAATCAGATATGGGTAGTGACGATATAGCTAAAAAACGTATTTCTGCAAACAAAGAAAGACGGAACTCTCAAAAGGAAACTCGAAAAGCACGTAATGTTGGCAATCGTTCTATCATTCCTAATATTTTAATATTGACTGAGGGGTATTCAGAAAATATATACTTTAATAAACTAATCCAAATATTAAGTTTAGGTACTGTTAAATCAAGAAAAAGTATTAGTACAGCTTGTACAGGTATATTGAGAGAGGCTGAAGAAGAGGCTATCAAACTAAAAGATACAGAAATGGAGTTAAATTATATTTTCTGTATTTTTGACTTAGACACTGTAAGAAATAAAAGACATTTAGAAATTTTGTCAAAAATAAATTCTGATTTCACACAAATTATCCCTATTTATTCATTTCCTTGTATAGAGATTTGGTTTCTTCTCCATTATGAATGTAATCCTCGTCCATTCCAATCGAAAGGCAAGAAATCTATTGGTGATACTGTTAAAGAGCATTTTAAAAAGACATATGCACCTGAATACTCTGAAACTAATACAGATATTATTGAAGCGTTAGCCTCTCAATATAATCACGCTATTCATAATTCTATTCGACTATATGAGCAACAAGTACAGGTAAACTCAAATAACCCTATTACAAATATACATAGCCTTGTGCTATTACTAAAAAATATCTCAGATCGTACTCAAAATTACTCATTTGATGAGCAATATCAATGCTTTATTGAAACACACATTTAACATAAAATCTCTTATGTGAATCACTCTTCCTCACACTTCTTACATTCCAACATAACCCCTAATTTCTCTTTTCGCCCTTGCTCCGTCAACACCCAAGGGCGATTTTGCCACGGCGGATCATGGCGCACATGCTGACCATGCCCACAAGCGAGATCAGCAACCCAATGTCCTTCGTCGTCTAGATGAAATCCAACAATGGCTTGCTGCATTTATTCACTCAAACTTTCAAGTTTAGAATCCTCTAAACCCTTTAAAAAACGATGGCATAGATTATGAATTGCCACCAAATCATTCGGATCAACACCTAAAGAGCAGGCGAGTTTAAAAGGAATTAAGGTAATTTCATCTTTTGCAGACAGTGCTTTTTCCAGCAAGATTACCTTCTTCATACGCTCATCTTCTTTTACCGCAATGCGCTTTAAAAATTGCTTTTCTTCAAGTTTTTTAATAATTGGCGTCAGCGTGCCTGAATCAAAAAAGGTCTTCTGCCCTATTTCAGATAACGTCACATTGTCCTTTTCATATAAAGCCAGCAACACAATAAATTGCGGATAGGTCAGATCGTATTCCTGAAGCAAGGGACGATATTGACGAATCATCGCATTGGTCGCGGAATACATCGCAAAACACACTTGATTATCCAAGTAAGAAAATTCAGTCATGCTTTGCTCCTCAACGTCATCTTTGCGAAATCACAGTATAGTTTGATTAACATAAAAAGTATATTGCGTATAATTAACTTGCACACAATATAGTTGTGTGCAATATTAATTCACATAGCTGAACAAATACACAAAGCTATTAGGCAAATAAGATTGATTGAATTAGAGCGAGATGTTGTATGACCACAATTTATGATTTTCAGGCTGAACTTTTAGAAGGCGAGCAAAAGAACTTTGCAGACTATCAAGGCAAGGTTTTATTGGTGGTGAACACGGCAAGCCAATGTGGCTTAACCCCACAATTTGAAGGTTTGGAAAAGCTATATCAGGACTATCAACAACAAGGTTTAGTGGTTTTAGGCTTTCCGTGTAACCAGTTTGCTAACCAAGACCCATCAAGCAACGAAGAAATTGGCAGCTTCTGTCAGCGTAACTATGGTGTGTCATTTCCAATGTTTGCCAAAGTCGATGTGAATGGTTCAAATGCGCATCCGATTTATAAATATCTCACCTCAGAAGCCAAAGGCATCTTAGGTAGTGAAAGTATCAAATGGAATTTCACCAAGTTTTTGATTAACCAAAATGGTGAAGTCATCAAACGCTATTCACCAACGACTAAACCTGAAAAAATTAGCAAAGATATTCAAAAACTTTTGGCTTAATTTGATGCTGAAAGCGAATGCTGCACGAATTACTGGCAATAAAATCATTTGCCAGTAATTTTATAATTTTTATCACTCAGAAAATCGTCTATTTAAATAAATCGAATCTAGTGATCTGAATAAATTAGAATTTTTTAGATTTAAGAATTACATAACTTGTTTAAACATCATCACTAAACTTCGCTATACTTTTTGCCAAGATTAAAAATACGAGCGTCAAATTATGCGTGTACTTGTAGTGATGGACCCAATCGAAACGGTAAATCTTAAGAAAGATTCCACGATGGCAATGTTATGGGCGGCAAGTCGTCGCGGGCATGAATTGGGTTATGCATTACAACACAATTTATATATTGATCAAGGTAAAGCATTTGGTCTGATTGCACCGCTTAAAGTCTTTGAAGATTATGATCATTATTATGAGTTGGGTGACAAGCGCAAAGAGTCATTGGCTGACTACGATGTGGTGTTGATGCGCAAAGACCCGCCATTTGACATGAATTTTGTCTATACCACTTATATTTTGGAACAAGCAGAACGTGAAGGCGCGTGGATTATTAACAAACCCCAATCCCTACGCGACTGCAATGAAAAATTGTTTGCAACTCAATTCCCAGAACTTCAAGTGCCCACTTTAGTGACTTCACAACAAAGCCTGATTCGTGAATTTATTAAAGAACATGGCGATGTGATCGTAAAACCACTCGATGGAATGGGTGGAATGGGGATTTTCCGTTTATATCAAGATGGGGTAAATATCGGTTCGACTCTAGAAATGCTCACCGAAATGGGCACACGTCCAATCATGGCGCAACGTTATATTCCTGAAATCGTCGAAGGAGATAAGCGTATTTTGATGGTGAACGGTGAACCTGTACCGTATTGTTTGGCACGTATTCCACAAAATGGCGAAGTGCGTGGTAACTTGGCTGCGGGTGGTCTAGGTCAAGCGCGTCCACTTACTGAAAATGACAAAATGATTGCGGCAAAAGTCGGTCCTTTCCTGCGTGAAAAAGGTTTGGTTTTTGTGGGGCTTGATGTGATTGGTAATTATGTGACTGAAATAAATGTCACGAGCCCGACCTGTATTCGTGAGATTGATGCTCAGTTTGGTACCTCGATTGCAGATAATTTATTTGATGTGCTAGAAGCAGGGCGAAACAGCTAAGATTACGCCATTTTTGACCAAACTGCCCGTTTGCATTTGGATTAAATTTATGTGCAAATGGGCGTTTGGATATTGGTAGAACCTTGTTTTCAACAAAGAATTAAAAAAAGCTCAGCTTTCTGTTGTAAACAGGTGAAATTCGCTTTTCGTGAATGAAGCTTTAGGATTAGAATAACTTCCGAAAACAATAGACGATAACCTTCTTTTGAGTTGAAGAATTAGACCGTGACCAATTCGCTACAGAATAAACCTAAACATGTCATGATGATGGCCGCTGGCACAGGTGGACATGTTTTCCCTGCGCTTGCTGTTGCCAAACAACTGCAACAGGATGGCTGCCAAGTCTCTTGGCTAGCAACGCCTACGGGAATGGAAAATCGGTTACTCAAAGATCAAAATATTCCGATTTATCAAATTGATATTCAAGGCGTACGCGGTAATGGTATTTTACGTAAACTGAGTGCGCCATTTAAAATTCTAAAAGCAACATTAAGCGCGATGCGCTATATGAAGCAATTAAACATTGATGCTGTGGCGGGTTTCGGTGGTTATGTCGCTGGACCAGGTGGCTTAGCAGCACGTTTACTCGGTATTCCTGTGTTAATCCATGAACAGAATGCGATTGCAGGATTTACCAACACCCAATTGGCGCGTATAGCCAAGACCGTGTGTCAGGCTTTTCCAAATACATTTGCAAACAGTGATAAAGTCGTGACCACAGGTAATCCTGTACGTGCTGAGATTACTGCGATTTTGAACCCATCATGGCGTTATCAAACCCGTGAGCAAGCACAATTACCACTGAATATTTTGATTGTTGGTGGTTCACTGGGTGCACAAGCACTGAATGAGCGTTTGCCTGAAGCTTTGAAAAAGGTCAATGTTCCATTGAATGTGTTTCATCAATGCGGCCAAAATCAGCAAGAGATTACGCGTGAGCGTTACCAAGGCGCACCTTCGAGTTTGAATATTCAAGTTGAGCCTTTTATTCATGATATGGCAAGAGCCTACAGTGACGCTGATTTAATTATTTGCCGTGCTGGTGCATTAACGGTTACAGAAGTCGCAACTGCGGGTCTTGCTGCAGTGTTTGTTCCGCTGCCTATCGCAGTGGATGATCACCAGACTGCAAATGCGAAATTTTTAGCAAATGTCGGCGCTGCGAAAATTTGTCAACAAGCAGACATGACACCCACTGTTTTAGATGCGTTGTTAGCCACATTATTAAATCGCCAACTACTGTCTGAAATGGCAATTAAAGCACGTCAACAAGCACAACCGAATGCAACTCAGCATGTGGTTGATCTGATTAAAAAATTGTAATTCGAGTTTATTTATGTCTCCAACAAATCCAAACCAAGCCAAAAAGCTCATCAAAGTGCCAGAAATGCGCCGTATTAAACATATCCACTTTGTTGGGATTGGTGGTGCGGGGATGTGTGGTATCGCCGAGGTATTGGCCAATCAAGGTTATAAAATTTCTGGTTCAGACATCAAAGCCTCAAAGACCACAGCGCAACTCGAAAGCAATGGTATTAAAGTTTATATTGGGCATTCGGCTGAAAATATTAAAAATGCCAATGTACTCGTGGTATCAACTGCGATTGATCCTGAAAATCCAGAAATTAAAGCTGCGATTGAACAACGCACACCGATTGTACGTCGTGCAGAAATGCTGGGTGAGTTGATGCGTTATCGTCACGGTATTGCAGTCGCTGGAACGCATGGTAAAACCACAACGACTAGTTTATTAACGACGATGTTGGCAGAAGAAAATCTAGATCCAACTTACGTGATTGGTGGTTTGCTGAATAGCACAGGTGTCAATGCCGCACTGGGTGAAAGCCGTTTTATCGTAGCAGAAGCTGATGAGTCAGATGCATCTTTCTTGTATTTGCAACCGATGGCTGCGATCGTGACCAATATTGATGCAGATCATATGGACACCTATGAAGGTAGCTTTGATAAGTTAAAAGATACCTTTATTCAGTTCTTACATAATTTACCATTCTATGGTTTGGCAGTCGTTTGTGGTGATGATGCCAATATCCGTGAAATTCTTCCTCGTATTGGTCGTCCAACGCTGACCTATGGTTTTGGTGAAGATAACGATATTCGTGCTGTGGATGTGTTACAAGAAGGTATGCAATCGCACTTTACTGTACTGCGTAAAGATCGTGAGCCATTACGTGTCACCATCAATCAGCCAGGTTTGCATAATGTCTTGAATGCATTGGCTGCGATTGGTGTGGCAACTGATGAAGGTGTTTCTGATGGTGCGATTTGCCGTGCTTTAGAAGGCTTCAGTGGAGTGGGTCGTCGCTTCCAAGTTCAAGGTGAATTTGAGGTTGGTGAAGGCACTGTTAAACTCGTTGATGATTATGGTCATCATCCAAAAGAAGTTGAAGCAACGATTAAAGCAGCGCGTGCCAGTCATCCAGATCGCCGTTTGGTGATGTTGTTTCAACCACACCGTTTTAGTCGTACTCGTGATTGTTTTGATGATTTTGTCGATGTGTTATCGCAAGTGGATCAACTGTTATTACTGGAAGTCTATCCAGCGGGTGAAAAACCGATTGTGGGGGCGGATAGTCGAGCTTTGGCACGGAGTATTCGTCTACGTGGTCAAGTTGAACCGATTCTAGTTGATCCAGTTGATGGCAATTTGCCGAATGTTTTACAAAAAGTGTTACAAGCAAATGACTTGTTATTAACACAAGGCGCGGGTAACGTGGGCGCAATTTCGGTAGAATTGGCTCAGCATCGTTTGTATGCCAAATAATTTATTTTCGTGAATATAAAAGTTTTACAGTTTTAAGGATATAAACGTGTCAAATGCTGCAAAATTCGGCAAAGTTGCTGTGTTGTTTGGTGGGAAGTCAGCTGAACGTGCTGTGTCATTAGATAGTGGTCAAGCCGTTTTAGAGGCTTTGTTGCGCTCAGGTGTGCAAGCAGAAGCATTTGATCCACAAGAGCGAAGCGTGACTGAGTTGGTCGGTTATGATCGTGCTTTTATCGTATTGCATGGTCGTGGTGGTGAAGATGGTCAGATCCAAGGTGTGTTAGAGTGGTTAAACCTTGCATACACAGGTACGGGCGTGCAGGGTTCTGCGATTGGGATGGACAAAGTCAAAACCAAACAAATTTGGCAGGGCAGTGATTTACCAACCGCACCATACCGCATCATTACGAAAGACTCAGATCTGGATGCAGTCATTGCAGATTTAGGTTTGCCTGTGATTATCAAACCTGTGCACGAAGGTTCGAGTGTCGGGATGAGCAAGGTTGAGAAAGCAGAAGATTTTGCGGCTGCAATTGAAAAAGCGACACAGCATGATGCTGTGGTAATGGCTGAAAAGTGGATTACGGGTCGTGAATTCACCATTTCATTCTTGAATGGTCAGCCGTTGCCTGTGATTCGTTTACAGCCACCCGCAGACGTTGCTTTCTATGACTATGAGGCAAAGTATCAACGCAATGACGTGGAATATGGCATTCCTTGTGGTTTAAGCGAAGACGAAGAGAAAAGCTTACAAGCATTGTGTCTACGTGCTTTCCAAGCAGTCGGTGCAGAAGGTTGGGGGCGTATTGATGCAATGCAGGATGAGCAAGGCAATTTCTGGTTGTTAGAAGTCAATACCGTACCGGGAATGACCAGCCACTCGCTTGTACCTAAAGCCGCACAAGCGGTCGGTTATAGTTTTGATGAGCTTTGCCTAGCAATTTTAGAGCAAACTTTAGCAAAGTCGGCTTAATTATTCATGGCTCAACTTCCTGCATCAATGCGTCGTAAAACACGACCTGCCATCAGCTCTATTCATGAGAAACCGCCTTCGCCTAAACAAAAAATGGTGAACGCGGGTGGCTGGGCGTTGTTGATCATTGCTTTTATTGTATTGGCAATTGGTCTATATGGCTTATATAAAGTGATGACTGATGCAAAAGTCGCACAATTACAGGTGGTTGGGACTAATTCGGATATTGAAAATCAGCAGTTAGTACAATATCTAAGTCCAATAATCAAAGATAACTATTTCACTTCCGATTTAGAGCAAATTCGAGATCAGGCGTTAAAAGTGTCTTGGGTTGACCGTGTCGTGGTATCACGAGCTTGGCCGAATGGGATTCGTGTAAGAGTTATGCCGCGTCACGCAATTGCGCGCTGGGGAACAGGGCGTTTGCTCAGTGACAATGGTGATGTCTATAGTGAAGCTGTATTAAAAGTACATCCAAACTTGCCACTTTTACATGGGCCAGTCAGCCAATCCAAAATGATGATGCGTCGCTATAATGAAATTAATCAACTGTTTCATCCAGCGAATTTAAGATTAAAAGAATTGTATTTAACAGAGCGAATGACGTGGTTTATGCAGTTTGATTCAGGTCTACGGATTATTGTTGATCAAGATCAAACCATGAATAAGCTTCAACGCTTAAGCCATTTGGCACAAACGGATCTCAAACCTGTATGGTCGAAAATCTCAGCAATTGATTTGCGTTATCGAAATGGCCTTGCTATTCAATGGAAAAACGCAATCCCGCCAAAGATTGTCAATGGTCAGTTAGTTGTAACGATTGATGACACAAGCCTTGCAGGGGCAATTGAGGCAAAGCCATAATACGTGGCTTGAAAATAACAGGCAGTTTGCCCGTACTAAACAACAAAAGATATGGTAATGAAGTAATGAGTGAAGCTGTTTCCTCAGTTGTTGCGATTGATATTGGGACGCATAAAGTCTCAGTTTTGATTGGTAAGGTCCATGCACCGGATAAGATCCAAGTGATTGGCATGGCAACTGCTCGCAACCGAGGCATGGTTAAAGGCAAAATTGTAAGCTTGGATAAGGTGATTGCTGCGATTAAAAATGCAGTTTCTGAAGCCGAAGATATGGCGGAGTGTCGTATCCATAGCGCATGGGTGTCAATTCCAAGTACTGAATTGCAAAGTTTTTACGCATCAGGCCGTACACCAGTAGCTAATCATGATCATATTATTACGACAAATGAAGTGGTTAGAGCATTAGAGTTAGCCAAAGCGAGCCATGTATCGCCAGATTATTATTTTGCAAGTGCTGTTCCATTAGGCTTCGAGTTGGGCGATTCGGCTGAATGGGTGCAGAACCCAGTCAATATGTCGGCTCATAGCATGACCGGGCATTATCAATTGATGATGATGCCGATTAATACCATGCAAAACCTTGATCGTGCCATGAAAGGTGCAAATATCGGGGTAGAGAAAATGGTGGTATCTAGTTTAGCTACGGCTGAAGCTAGTTTGCTCAAAGATGAAAAAGAATATGGCGTATGTTTAGTTGATATTGGTGCAGGGATTACCAATATCGCAGTATATTTAGATGGTCGTTTAGCATTAGTACGTACCTTGCAACGTGGTGGTGAAAATGTGACCCGCGATATTGCAGCGGTTTTACAAACGACCACTGAAGAAGCTGAACGTATTAAAATTTTACATGGTTGTGTTGATCTCAGTGTAGTGAAACCTGACCATATGATTCAAGTGCAAGCGATTGATGGACAGCAGACCATTAGTCGTATTGAGCTTGCAGAAATTATTATTGCGCGTTATGAAGAAATCTTTACATTAATTCGTGAAGAGTTAGAGCATAGCGGGGCAATATATGGTTTATATCATGGTGTAGTACTCACAGGTGATGCTTGTCAAATTGAAGGTATGGTGAATTTGGCACGTCGTATGCTTGGAGTATCTGCACATTTAGGTAATCCACCTTTACAGGTCTATGCTGAAGACCAACATCTTGCTGCATTACGTCGTTCGATGTATGCGACAGCGTCAGGATTATTGATGTTTAGCCAAAGTGATTTGCAGGATGCAGTAGAAGAACCAGAAGAATCGAATGATCGAAGTTTTATGGATCGAGTGACCAATGGTTGGAATGCATTAAATAGCAAATTAAAAGCTATATTTTAAGTTGTACGTATTTTGGGGAAAATTTGTTAGGAAGTTGTAATAGTGAGCCGTTGTACTTGACAAGCTAGCTATTATTGAACAGCATCTTAACATCGGTTGTTTTAAAAATCAGGGCAGTAACGGGCTGAAGTGACTGCCATTTTATATATTAGGAAATCTAAAGGTCATGACCTCATTTGAATTGGTAGAAGATGAACTAGACGATGGCAACGGTCAAGCCCGTTTCACAGTATTTGGTGTCGGTGGTGGTGGTGGTAATGCCGTCCAACATATGGTGCAATCAGATATCCAAGGTGTAAAATTTATTTGTGCCAATACTGATAAACAGGCACTCGATAGCATGAATGCGCCTTTTAAAATTCAGATTGGTGAACAAAGTACGCGTGGTTTAGGTTGTGGTGGTAAACCAGAGATGGGGCAAATTTCTGGTGAAGAGAGTCGTGAGGTGATTCGCCAGCACCTTGAAGGCACAGATATGGTCTTTGTCACCGCGGGTATGGGTGGTGGTACTGGTACAGGTGCCGCTCCAGTGGTTGCAGAGGTCGCCAAAGAAATGGGCATCTTGACCGTGGGTGTGGTAACGACTCCGTTTAATTTTGAAGGTCGCCGCCGCCAAAAGTTAGCAGAAAAAGGTATTGAAGCTTTAGAAGAGCATGTTGATTCATTGATTATTATTCCAAACCAACGCTTACTCAGCGTTTATGGTGATATTTCAATGAAAGATGCTTATAAAAAGGCAGATGATGTATTACTTAATGCGGTACGGAGTATTTTTGATCTTGTAGTGAACCATGGTCATATGAATCTCGACTTCGCTGATCTGAAAACAGCTATGAGTACTCGCGGTTACGCAATGATGGGATCGGGTACAGGGCGTGGTGAAGATCGTGCTCGTCAGGCGGCTGAACAGGCTATCCGTAGCCCGTTGCTTGATAATGTGAATCTCACTAATGCAAAAGGTGCATTGGTGAATATCACAGGTGGCGAAGATATTACTGGACGCGAAATTGACATTATTTCAGAAGTAGTCAACCAGATTGTTGATTTGGATGAAGGTGAAATTTTCTATGGTACGGTATTTGACCCAGATTCGCGTGATGAGCTGCGTGTGACTGTAATTGCAACAGGTTTGACACGTAATGCCAATGATACCGAACCCAAAAAACGTACAGTAACTCATACGCCAACAGCAATCGCTAAAACCCAACAACCTGTAGATGAAGATGATGTTCCAGCGATCAGTAAACGTGCAAATGTAGACGCACCTGCTACAGCAGCGCCAAGTTCTACACCACGTTCATCGCCAATGAGTATTCAAGACTATCTGAAAAATCAGCAGCGTAAATAATAAAATCATATGTTTAGAGAAAGGGGGTAAGTAATTGCTCCCTTTTTTATTTTTTTAAAATGGCAAAATATGCTAAGTTATATCGGTTTTTGCAAATGAAGTTGTCATGGTATGGTGAAACAACGTACTCTCAAGCGTGTGGTGAAAGCGAGCGGTATTGGTCTGCATAGTGGTCAAAAGGTGCTGATTAATTTTGTTCCTCACCATGTTGATGGAGGTATTATCTTTCGCCGTATTGACCTCAATCCTCCTGTAGAAATTCCTGCGAATGCTTTACTCATTCAAGAAGCATTTATGTGTTCCAATCTTGTGCGAGAAGATATAAAAGTCGGTACGATTGAGCATGTGATGAGTGCTATAGCGGGATTAGGCATTGATAATTTAATCATCGAGGTCTCTGCTTCTGAAGTACCTATTATGGATGGCAGTGCAGGTCCATTTATCTATTTACTCATGCAAGGTGAGTTAGCAGAGCAAGATGCACCAAAGAAATTTATTAGAATTCTAAAACCTGTTGAAGCACTTATTGAAGATAAGCGTGCTATTTTCACCCCGCATTCAGGTTTTCAACTCAATTTTACGATTGATTTTGATCATCCCGCATTTGCTAAAGAATACCAATCCGTGTCGATTGATTTTTCAACGGAAACTTTTGTATACGAAGTCAGTGAAGCGCGAACTTTTGGCTTTATGAAAGATCTTGATTATTTAAAGGCGAATAATTTGGCTTTAGGGGCGAGTTTAGAGAACGCGATTGGTGTTGATGATACAGGTGTGGTCAATGAAGAGGGATTACGCTTTGCTGATGAGTTCGTGCGTCATAAGATTTTAGATGCTGTTGGTGATTTATATTTATTGGGTCATCAGGTAATTGCTAAGTTTGATGGCTATAAATCAGGGCATGCACTCAATAATCAGCTGTTACGCAATGTTCAAAATGATCCGAGCAGTTATGAAATTGTAACATTTAATAACGATAATGATTGTCCAATTTCTTATGTGAGTGTGATATAAGTCATTGTCTTTTATTGGTTGTGTTATATTATAACAATAAAAGTTGAGATTTAGTTCACATAAAATAAGTGTATATTTCAATACCTAAGATAAGTAGTTTACTTTTTATTGCTTGCCAAACGTAGTAAAGCTTGGCTAAGCTTAGGGTCGCTCACATATTCAGCGGCGCTGCGTAACTGCTCTTGGGTTTCTGAAGAAAGTGTTTTAGATGGGGGAGAAGGTTCACGAGGAACATTCATTTTGTTTCTTAGGCGAACTTGGATTTTTCGTAAGTCTTCGAGTCCTTCTAATTGAGCTAACTGCGCAACATAGTTGCTTTGTAAATAGCTGAGTTGACTAATCATCGCTTGATTTTCACCAGTTATGATCAGAACGCCATGTTGATAACAAACAACCTGCCATTGCTCTGGTTGGGGCAGTATAGGTTGAATAATTTTCGTAAGTTGTTTCCATCGAGTCACTTGCGTAGTCAGAAACGTTAAGTTTCCAGTTTTTATGTGTTGTCCTTTCTGTTGAAAAACGTTGCTAGGTTCAGACATGTTAACTTCCTTCGAGGTTATCGGCTCATCTTAAGCGTTCATTTTAACTGTTATCAAGGAAGAGATGATAAAGGAACTATTTAAGGACTGTTTCAAGAGGTTTTTTTATGCATATGCGTCGTATTTTACTTGCATTCTCACTCGCTGCTTCAGCCGCTTCAGTTGCTTTTGCAGATTATCAAAATATTGGTCAAGCAACAGATGGTGACCGCCTAGAGCAATTATCTAAAACCTTAGCACAAGGTTCTTATAGCCATCCTGATGATATTGATTTGCCTGCCGTATCGAATGTATCAGTTAAATTGCGCGAAAAAACCATTGAATTGAATAATGCTACGATCGAAAGAAAATATGGTCGTTCAGCGATTTCATCGACTGCCGAAGATAATGCACCATCTTTTTCAGCAAATACACGTTATTCGTGGTTAGTTAATCACCCACTTCAAGAAGGGCGGGTAAGTTCAACATGGGGTAACCGTACCTTATTAGGAACGACACGTCATCATTCGGGTGTTGATTTAGCGGCACCATCAGGTACAGCTATTTATTCAACAGGTTCTGGTGTTGTAACCAAATCAGGTTGGGGGTCAGGTTATGGTCAATATGTTGAAATCGATCATGGCAACGGTTATATCACTCGTTATGCTCACGCTTCACGCTTAATGGTGAATGCGGGTGATCGCGTTAGTGCAGGCGAACATATTGCCAATGTAGGCTGTACTGGACGTTGTACGGGACCACATTTGCATTTTGAAGTTGTCAAAGATGGTCAACGTAAAAATCCAACAACTTATCTTGCCATGTTGCCTTAAGCTAATTTGTTAACAGTTGTATATTAAATTTAAAAAGAAAGCGCCTTAATTGGCGTTTTTTTATGTTTTTTGTTTCATTTGAGTCAATGACTATTTAGCAAGAAAATATTAAGGAATTTTGTATTCATTTGGGGCGATACCTGCATAGCACCAAAACATGATAAATATATAAGGTCAAAATAACTTAAGGGAAAAGGTGAATTGTATGGCGTTTTATGGCGACTCAGACGCGCAGGAAACCCAGGAATGGCAAGAAGCATTTGATTCAGTATTACAACATATGGGCACGGAACGCGCCGCATTCTTATTAGAAAAACTTTATCAACAGGCTATTGCAAAACATGTTCCGATCCAACGCTTAAATACACCTTATCTCAATACGATTTCTGTTGAAGAACAACCAGCGATGCCAGGCGACCAAGATATGGAGCGTCGTATTCGTGCTTTAATTCGTTGGAATGCCTTGGCGATGGTATTACGTGCCAATAAAACAGGCGATGACCTTGGTGGGCATCTTGCCAGCTTCGCATCTTCCGCCACTTTGTACGATGTGGGCTTTAACCATTTCTTTCGTGCTGCCTCGGACAATTTCGGCGGTGACATGATTTATTATCAGGGTCATTGTGCCCCTGGTATTTACGCACGTTCATTTTTGGAAGGGCGTTTAACTGAAGATCAATTGAATAATTTCCGCCGTGAAGTGGGTGGTAATGGTCTTCCGAGTTATCCACATCCGTATTTAATGCCGGACTATTGGCAATTCCCAACTGTATCCATGGGTTTGGGTCCAATTATGTCGATTTACCAAGCACACATTCAAAAGTACTTGATGAATCGTGGTTTGATCAAAGAAGAAAATCGTAAAGTCTGGGCATATCTGGGCGATGGTGAGATGGATGAGCCAGAAAGCACAGGTGCAATTTCACTTGCGGGTCGTGAAAAATTAGACAATCTCATTTGGGTTGTAAACTGTAACTTACAGCGTCTCGATGGTCCTGTACGTGGTAACGGTAAAATTATTCAAGAATTAGAATCTTTATTCCGTGGTGCGGGCTGGCGTGTCATTAAAGTGGTGTGGGGCCGTCATTGGGACCCACTACTGGCTAAAGACAGCACTGGTGCTTTAAAAGCGGTTATGGAAGAAACACTGGATGGCGAATACCAACGCTTACAAGTGAAGGGCGGTGCATATGCACGCGAAAAATTCTTTGGTAAATACCCAGAAGCGGCTGAGTTGATTAAAGACTTAAGCGATGAAGATATTGATAATCTAAATCGTGGTGGTCATGACCCGTACAAAGTTTTTGCAGCCTATGCAGAAGCATGTACAGCCAAAGGTCAACCAACTGTAATCTTAGCGAAAACTGTTAAAGGTTATGGCTTGTCTGATGAAATTGAAGCAGTAAACAAAACGCATCAAATCAAAAAGATGCAAATCGAATCTTTAAAATATGTACGTGATCGCTTCAATTTGCCATTTAACGATGAGCAATTAGAAGAAGTACCTTTCTATCGTCCAAGCGAAAACTCGCCTGAATTGAAATATATGAAGGCGCGTCGTGAAGCGTTAGGCGGTTATCTACCTGCACGTCGTAAAGAGAGTGAAACTTTAGCGATTCCTGAATTATCAGTATTTGATGCTGTATTAAATGGCTCTGGCGGTAAAGAGCAATCGACCACGATGCTGATGGTTCGTTTAATTGCTGCATTATTGAAAGAAAAAGCAATTAAAGACCGTGTCGTTCCAATCGTTCCAGATGAAGCACGTACTTTTGGTTTAGAAGGGATGTTCCGTCAGCTTGGTATTTATGCTGCTCACGGTCAAAAATATACGCCTGAAGATCAAGAACAGTTGATGCATTATCGTGAAGCAAGTGACGGTCACATGCTGCAAGAGGGGATTAACGAAGCAGGTGCGATGAGTGCGTGGGCTGCATTGGCAACCAGTTATTCAACCAATAACTTGCCGATGATTCCAATGTACATGTACTACTCAATGTTTGGTTTCCAACGTATTGGGGATATTGCATGGGCTGCGGGTGATGCACAGGCACAAGGTTTCTTACTTGGTGCGACTGCTGGCCGTACCACATTGAATGGTGAAGGTTTACAGCACCAAGATGGTCATTCACATATCTTGGTGAACACCATTCCAAACTGTGTATCTTATGATCCATGTTTTGGTTATGAATTGGCTGTGATCGTACACGATGGTTTACAACGCATGTATGTGAACCAAGAGCGAGTGTTCTATTACTTAACCGTAATGAACGAAAACTACGAGCATCCTGCAATGCCAGAAGGCGCTGAGGAAGGCATTAAACGTGGTATGTACTTGTTCGAAAAAGATGAAAAAGCAACAGTTCAATTATTGGGTTCAGGTGTCATTCTTCGTGAGGTGATCAAAGCTGCGAAAATCTTACGTGATGAATACCAAATCCATTCAAACGTTTGGAGTGTAACCAGCTTCAATGAGTTGTCACGTGATGGGATGGCATGTGAAGAATATAACCGCTTACACCCGCTTGCGCTTGCTGAAGAAGTGAAAGAATCTTGGGTATCTAAACAGTTACGTGGTACTGAAGGTATTGTTGTTTCTGCGACAGATCATATGCGTGCGTACAGTGAACAAATCCGTGCATATTTACCAGATGGTCGTCCATTTGTTGCATTAGGTACAGATGGTTATGGTCGTTCAGATACTCGTGCTAACTTACGTAGTTTCTTTGGTGTTGACGCTGCACATATCGTGGTTGCGACTTTGAAAAAACTAGCGGACGAAGGTGAAGTGGATGCACGTTTAGTGAAAGATGCAATTTCTAACTTTGAGTTAGATACGGATCGTCCAGTGGCATGGGCGCCACAAGCGCATCCAGAAGTTCAGGCAGTTGCTGAATACAATGAAACACAAACAGGTGAGGGGAAATAATTATGCAAATCCAAGCACCTGATATTGGCGTAGATAAAGCACTTGTTGTAGAAATCTTGGTCAAAGTCGGCGACCAAGTTGCAGTTGACGATAGCCTTCTGGTTTTAGAGTCAGATAAAGCAACGGTAGAAGTACCAAGCACTGCGGCAGGGATCATTAAAAGTATTCTGGTTCAACAGGGCGATGAAGTGACTGAAGGCATCGCATTGATTGAGTTAGAGTCTGAGTCTGCCGCTGAAGCACCTGCAAACGATGCACCGAAGTCAGAAGAGCCAAAAGCAGAAGTAAAACCTGTCGAAGCTGAAACAAAAGCACAACCAGTTGCCGCTCTAGCAGCGACAGCAAGCCAGATTGTGGATGTAAAAGTTCCCGATATCGGTGTGGAAAAAGCGCTGGTTGCAGAAGTATTGGTCAAAGTGGGTGATCAGATTGAACCTGAACAAAGTATTGTGGTGGTTGAATCGGACAAAGCGACTGTAGAAGTCCCAAGCTCGGTAGCGGGGATTGTGGAAGCGATCCAGATTAAAGAAGGCGATAGCATTAAGGAAGGTGTGGTCTTGATTCAGGTCAAGACTGCAAGTTTGGCTGCTGCACCAGAACCACAAGCAACTCCAACTCAAACAGAAGCGCCAGTCGCAACGACTGAGGCACCAGTTGCAACGAATACCTCAACGGGTCATGTTGAAATTGAAATACCTGATCTAGGTGTAGAAAAAGCTCTTGTTTCAGAAATTCTGGTCAATGTTGGTGATCGTGTTGAAGCTCAACAGAGCCTATGCGTGGTTGAATCAGATAAGGCATCGGTTGAAGTACCAAGCTCGGTTGCAGGGATTGTGAAAGCAATCCATGTGTCTGCGAATCAAGAAGTTCGTCAAGGCATGGCATTAGCAACGATTGAAGTGAGTGGCTCGACCGCTGCACCAACAGCAGCGCCAAAAGCTCAACCAGCCGCTACGCCTGCGACTCAAGCAGTACCAGCAAAACCACAGACGGCAGCGACAGCAGCCCCAAGTGCACCTGCACAAGCTGAGAAACTGACCAAAGCGCAAGAAGCTGACAATGCCAAGGTGTATGCGGGTCCAGCCGTGCGTAAACTGGCACGTGAGTTAGGTGTTGTTCTTGGGCAGGTCAAAGCATCAGGTGAGCACGGTCGTGTGATGAAGGACGATGTCTTTGCTTATGTGAAAACACGTCTGACCGCACCACAACCGACTGCTGCAACGCAAGCCGCTCCAGTGGCTTCAGGCTTACCGAAGTTACCAGACTTTAGTTCATTTGGTGGCGGTGAAGTGAAAGCGATGACGCGTTTACAGCAAGTGTCTGTGCCACAGCTGTCATTGAATAACTTTATTCCGCAAGTGACGCAGTTTGACTTGGCGGATATTACCGAGCTTGAAGCATGGCGTGGCGAACTGAAAGATGGCTTTAAAAAACAAGGCTTGAGCTTAACCATCTTGGCTTTTATTGCCAAAGCGGTTGCGCACTTGTTAAAAGAAGAGCCGTATTTTGCGGGGCATTTGGCTGATGATCAGAAGTCAGTATTATTGCGTAACGAAATTCATATGGGTATTGCGGTTGCAACCCCAGATGGTTTAACAGTGCCTGTATTGCGCAATCCTGATCAAAAATCAATTAAGCAAATTGCAGCAGAATTGGCTGAACTCAGCCAAAAAGCCCGTGATCGTAAATTGTCACCGAAAGATCTACAAGGTGCTAACTTTACCATCACCAGCTTAGGCAGTATTGGTGGTACTGCATTTACCCCGTTGGTCAATTGGCCGCAAGTCGCGATTTTAGGTATATCTCCTGCAACCATGCAACCTGTGTGGAATGGTAAAGACTTTGATCCGCGCTTAATGTTGCCGTTGTCATTGTCTTATGACCACCGTGTGATTAATGGTGCTGACGCAGCACGTTTTACCAATAAGTTGACCAAGCTTTTAAAAGATATTCGTAGCCTATTGCTCTAGTACTTTTTAACGATGGAAACCTCGCATATGCGAGGTTTTCTATTTTATAGCATTAAAAAATCGACTTTATTTGTGCAAGCTTTTGTCTAAAATTAATATAGTTGAAAGAAGTATTTATTCGGAATAAGGAGCAAGGATGTTAATCATTTATCGAGTTGTATTACCGATATTACTGATTATTTTTGTATTAATGGGCTTGTGGGTCAATTTTCTACATTTTGCATCAGATTGGGTGATGTACATCGTCATGGGTTTGGAAGTGTTAGCTGCAACAATTGTGGTTAGCATGGAATATCAAGCTCAAAATGTTGGTGGTGCAAGTGGTTGGGGGATTTTTGGTTTTTTTGGCTTGAGTGTGAATTTAGCTTTGTTATTGGGGATTGCCCGTTTGCTAATTTGGGGTTACCAAAAATTTTGGGCATAGTGATTTAAAAAATTTAAAGAGTTTGATAAACTAATATCACTTCATTGGGGAGTAGCCGCTCTTTACGCAAAGTAAAGAGGTGATGGTCAACATAATTGTTCCACAGAACATGGTCATCATAGCAAAGAACCAAGAACAGCTGTTTAGCTGTGCTTTTGTTGGCAAGACCTTTGATTTACCACTCTGCATCAATCTATTTGATTTTGGCTAGCAGGAGGGGTAGGTCATCGGTATATTTTGCTAGCCAGAGCATTCAACTATGTATGAATTCCTCATCTCCACATCAATTGTTGCCCTTGCTGAAATGGGCGATAAAACGCAATTGCTGGCATTATTACTCGCGGCACGTTTCCGTAAACCCGTTCCGATTTTAATTGCAATTTTACTGGCTACCACGATTAATCATGGTATCTCTGCGGTATTAGGTCAATGGATTACGACTGTCCTAAGTCCTGAAATTCTATTATGGATTTTGGCACTTGGTTTTATTGGTATGGCGATTTGGATGCTCATTCCTGATGAATTAGGGGATGAAACTGAAAGTATTAATAAATGGCAAAAATTCGGCGTATTTGGTGCAACTTTTATTCTATTTTTCTTGGCTGAAATTGGTGATAAAACCCAAATTGCTACAGTTGCTTTAGCTGCACGTTTTGACAGTATTTTTTGGGTCATGTGTGGTACAACGCTTGGCATGATGTTGGCGAATGCGCCAGCAGTATTTATCGGCGATAAGTTAGCAGATAAGTTACCAATTTCACTTATTCATAAAATTGGTGCTGCGATTTTCTTAGTCGTTGGTATTTCAACCTTGGTACAGCATTATTTCTTCTAATTAAATTTAAATCGCAAAAAAGATCCATCATTTATGCATGGATCTTTTTTTATAAATTATGATAAAAGTACAATATTTGATTGAAACAATAATAAAATCCCATTATTTTATTAAGGAATTAAAATATTTCATATTTAAAAAATTTTTATGGGGTTGATATGAGTTTTGAGCGGACTACATCGCAAATACTATTTGATAATGGTACGCATAAATGCATTAGTTTTACCAGTTTGGTCAAGGGCGAAGGCATTCAAGCCAATCAATTTTTAATTATTGATCACGATCGTGCAGCGGTTCTAGATCCAGGTGGTGATCTCACCTATGTTCCTTTAACCATGGAGTTAAACCGCTATACCAAATTGAAAAATTTGGATTATGTGATGGCATCCCATCAAGACCCCGATATTATTACTTCGATGCCACGTTGGTTAGTTTATACCGATGCGAAAGTAGTGGCGTCTAAATTATGGGCACGCTTTTTACCGCACCTAAACTCAGCATTTATGAGTGATCGAATGAAAGGGAATTGGGAAGATCGCTTAATTGAGCTTGCCGATACTGGACAAGTGATTCCTTTAGGTGAATCAGCAATCGTAGCGATTCCTGCTCACTTTTTGCATTCGGTGGGCAACTTCCAGTTTTATGATCCAGTCGCCAAAATTCTTTTTTCAGGGGATATGGGTGCCTCAATTGTTGATGATGCCAGCCAGCCGATTGCCGATTTTGAAGCTCACATCAAGAAGATGAAAGGCTTCCACCAGCGTTATATGTGTTCCAACAAGGTCATCCGTTTATGGGTGAATATGGTTCGCCAGATGGACCTCGACATGATTGTGCCGCAGCATGGCACCGCATTTGTTGGAAAAGAGATGATCAACCAGTTTCTGGACTGGATTGAGGGTCTGGAATGTGGCGTAGATTTAATGAATGAGTATGTGTTTAGTTGTCCTACCTAAATGAATTCATAATATTTTTTCTATAAATCTATTGTGTTCATCAACAACTTTTCTTAGGATTCAAGTTACAAAAAATTAATTTGATAACGAGAATTTTAAGAAAAATGTTGTCTCAAGTTGCAAGCTCAGATGCATGCGTGAGTTGTGGTGCATGCTGTGCAAATTATCGTGTTTCTTTTTATTGGGCTGAAGCAGAACGGATGCCTGCAAACATGGTCGAACCGCTCACAGCCGTTTATTCTTGTATGAAAGGTACCAACCAAGCTCAAGTCAAATGTATCGCATTACAAGGAGAAGTAGGACAGCAAGTCAGTTGTTCGATCTACGCCATTCGAAGCTCAACGTGTAAAGAGGTTCAGATTGCGGATGATCATTGTAATAAAGCACGACTTGCGCACAATCTCATCCCATTGATTAATATTGAACAACAAGATTCAGAAAATAATGAGAATTATGATCAAGTTTGTTAACTGTATCGATGTTGCTTAAATGACATAAGGCGTCGTAGTGAAGCGTTTCTACGCGCTTATCAAATTATTTTCATCATAGAAAATGAAAATCACATCGAAATTTGTTTATAATAGCTCACGGAAATTACCAGTGAGATTGTTATGCTGACCATCGTTCAAGAAGCGTTAACCTTCGATGATGTCTTATTACTTCCTGCCTACTCAACTGTTCTCCCAAAAGATGTCTCCTTAAAGACACGTTTAACTCGCGGAATTCAACTGAATATCCCTCTCGTTTCTGCTGCAATGGATACGGTGACTGAGTCTCGTATGGCGATTGCAATGGCGCAAAATGGTGGTATTGGTATTTTGCATAAAAACATGGATATCGCTGCACAAGCTGCGGAAGTACGCCGTGTAAAAAAATTCGAAGCTGGAATGGTGAAAGACCCAATCACAGTAACGCCTGAAACGACAGTACGTGAACTTATTGCAATTACCCAAGCGAATAATATTAGTGGTGTACCTGTTGTAAAAGATGGCAAAGTTGTGGGTATTGTCACAGGTCGTGATACTCGTTTTGAAACCAATCTTGAACAACCAGTAAGCAATATCATGACAGGTCAAGACCGTTTAGTGACTGTTTGTGAAGGTGAGTCGAAAGAAAATATTCAAGCATTGCTACAAAAGCATCGTATTGAAAAAGTTCTAGTTGTTGGTGAACACAATGAACTCAAAGGTTTAATTACAGTCACTGACTTCCGTAAAGCGGAAAGCTATCCAAGCAGCTGTAAAGATGACCTTGGTCGTTTACGTGTGGGTGCTGCGGTCGGTACAGGTGTAGAAACACCAAGCCGTGTGGAAGCATTAGTCGATGCGGGTGTGGATGTGATTGTCGTAGATACAGCACATGGTCACTCAGCGGGCGTAATTGAACGTGTACGTTGGGTAAAAACAAATTATCCACAAGTTCAAGTGATTGGTGGAAACATCGCAACAGGTGATGCAGCTTTAGCATTGTTAGATGCAGGTGCAGATGCCGTTAAAGTGGGTATTGGCCCTGGTTCGATCTGTACGACACGTATTGTGGCAGGTATTGGTATGCCGCAGATTTCGGCAATTGATAGTGTTGCCAATGCACTAAAAGATCAAATTCCATTGATCGCAGATGGTGGTATTCGTTTCTCTGGCGATATGGCGAAAGCGATTGGCGCAGGTGCGAGCACGATCATGGTCGGTTCACTCCTTGCTGGTACTGAAGAAGCGCCAGGTGAAGTTGAATTCTTCCAAGGTCGCTACTATAAAGCGTATCGTGGTATGGGTTCATTGGGTGCAATGGCGGGAGCAACAGGTTCTGCTGACCGTTATTTCCAAGACTCTAAAGCAGGTGCTGAAAAGTTGGTCCCAGAAGGCATCGAAGGTCGTGTTCCATATAAAGGTCCAATGGGCAATATCATCCATCAAATGATGGGTGGTTTACGTTCTTCTATGGGCTATACAGGTTCATCTGTGATTGAAGATCTTCGTCAAAATGCAAAATTTGTGAAAATTACTTCGGCAGGCATGTCTGAATCACATGTTCATGATGTGACGATTACTAAAGAAGCACCAAACTATCGTGTAGGTTGATCTTTAGTAATTTTGGCAATAAAAAAACCGTCAGTCCACTGACGGTTTTTTTGTTTTGGTGTAAAGTAAAACAGATGAAAAATGATATGACGATACGTCATATAAAGATAAGAAAGCGAGTAAAGAATGAGCTATTTTGGAACTGATGGAATTCGTGGCAAATTTGGACAAATGCCGATTACCCCTGAATTTGCATTAAAATTAGGATTTGCAGCAGGAAAAGTATTAAAAAGAAATAGTCCTAAAAACAAACCAATTGTGGTTATGGGTAAAGATACGCGTTTATCAGGTTATATTCTAGAAGCAGCTCTCCAAGCAGGTTTAAACGCAGCAGGTGTATATGTGCATTTGTTGGGACCATTACCAACGCCTGCTATAGCGCATTTAACACGTGCTTTGCATGCACATGCAGGTATTGTGATTTCAGCATCACATAACCCTTACTTTGATAATGGGATTAAATTTTTCTCAGGTGAAGGTAAAAAACTCCCAGATGCCTTACAAAATGAGATCAATCAAGAATTAGAAAAAGATTTGGTGATTGATGATACGGCTAATCTAGGTAAAAGTGTTCGTGTAAAAGATGCAAATGGTCGATACATCGAATTCTGTAAATCAACATTTCCATACCACTTCGATCTTAGTAATCTCAAAATTGTAGTGGATTGTGCTAACGGCGCAGCATATAGCGTTGGTCCTTCAGTTTTTAGAGAGCTAGGTGCAAAAGTAATCCCGCTTTTTAATGAACCAGATGGTTTAAATATCAATGAAAATTGTGGATCAACCCATCCTGAATTTCTACAAAAGGCTGTAGTTGATCACCAAGCCGATTTAGGTATTGCGTTTGATGGTGATGCAGATCGTGTCGTGATGGTGGATAAAAATGGTCAGCTGGTAGATGGTGATCATATTCTGTATATCCTTGCAACTCAGGCTAAAAATAAACCAGCAGGTATTGTTGGAACAGTTATGAGTAATATGGCACTTGAGTTAGCATTACAGAAAGCGGATGTCGGTTTTGTACGTGCAAAAGTCGGTGACCGCTATGTATTACAGGCATTAGAAGAAAATGGTTGGGTCACAGGTGGTGAGCCTTCAGGTCATATCTTAACGTTGGATAAGAGCACCACAGGCGATGCGATTATTGCTGCCTTACAAGTGCTCACGGTGATGGTTGAGCAAGAGAAAGCATTACATGAATTAGTTGCAGACTTTGAATTATTTCCACAGGTGTTAATCAATGTTCGTTTACAGCATATGATTGATCCATATGCTGTTCCTGCTCTTGTTGCTGAATTTGAAAAAGCTGAACAACAATTGACTGGGCGTGGACGTATTTTGATTCGTAAATCAGGTACTGAACCTGTGATTCGAGTTATGGTAGAAGGAGATCAACAGCAGGAAGTGGATGCCATCGCAAATCATTTAGCCGATGCAGTCAGAGCTCATGCTCAAGCTGCTTAAAGGAGAGTAATAATGAATGATGTCATTAAAGACCTGAGTGAACTTCGTTTAAGTTATGAACAAGGTGAGTTACACGAATCCCAGATCAGTGTAAATCCCCATGAGCAATTCTTGAGTTGGTTCAATCATGCACTCACTGCTCAATTACATGAGCCCTATGCGATGTCTTTGGCGACAGCAAATACTCAAGGTCGCCCACACGTCCGCACCGTTTTGTTACGTGGTGCGACAGAAGCTGGTTATGATTTTTACACCAATTATGATAGTCAGAAAGGATTAGACCTTGCGGAAAATCCTTATGCTGAACTTTTATTTTACTGGCCGAGTTTAGAACGTCAGGTACGTATTGGTGGTCAGGTTTCCAAGATTTCAGAACAGGAATCGACGGATTATTACCATAAGCGTCCACGTGATAGTCAGATTGCAGCACATATTAGTACGCCACAAAGTGGTGTCATTGAAAGTCGTGAATTACTACAACAGCGTTTTCAAAACTTACAAAACCAAATACATGAAGCGGAGTTGGATAAACCCGAATTTTGGGGTGGTTATCGCTTAGATGCAGATTATTATGAATTTTGGCAAGGACGACCAAACCGTTTACATGACCGTTTAAGTTATGAAAAACAAAATGGACTTTGGATTATTCAACGCTTGATGCCATAAATGACCATGATTCAAATTCAACAAAGACCATTTTTGACACGCCCTGAACAATTTCAGGGCGTGCCTACGTTTATTGCTGAAATATTGGCACGACGTGGCGTTCAGTCTGAACAGGAACTTGAGCTTAAACTCAAGCATCTGCTTCCACCCAGTCTCAAGGGACTGGATACGGCGGTTGAACTGATCTATCAGGCGATTGATCAGCAGCAGAAGATTGTCATTATTGGCGATTATGATGCCGATGGTGCGACCAGTACTGCATTGATGATCTTAGTTCTTAAAGAAATGGGGGCGAACGTTGAATATTTAGTGCCTGATCGCTTTAAGTATGGTTATGGCTTAACCCCTAAAATTGCTGAGTTGGCAAAGCAAAGCTATCAGCCAGATCTTTTGATTACTGTAGATAATGGTATATCGAGTCATGCAGGTGTTGAAACCGCACAGGCGTTGGGGATGCAGGTCATTATTACCGATCATCATTTGACGACAAAACCTACGCCAAATGCTGAAGCAGTGGTCAATCCGAATCAACTGGGTTGCATTTTTCCAAGTAAAGCACTGGCAGGTGTTGGTGTTGCCTTTTATGTACTAGCGAAATTAGCCAGTTACCGCGCTCAGCAGGGAAAAAGTAGCAGTAAGGTCACGCAATATCTGGATTTGGTTGCGTTGGGAACTTATGCTGATGTTGCATCGCTTGATTATAATAACCGTATTTTAGTGGATGCTGGCTTAAAACGAATTCAGCAATATCAATGTCGTGCAGGAATTTTAGCATTATTGGATATTGCAAAACGAGACGCCGCAAGTTTACGCGCTCAAGATTTAGGTTTCGTGATCGGCCCTCGAATTAATGCGGCCGGTCGTATGGAGAGCATGCGAATAGGTATTGAGTGTTTATTGGCTCCAGATCTAGAAACAGCCTATCCAATTGCACAGCAGCTCAATCAACTGAATGTAGAACGTCGTCAAGTTGAAGCTGAGATGAAACAGCAAGCGATCAGTGCATTACAGCATGTGCAGCTACAGGCAGATTTTTTACCTGCTGCACTGGTGATGTTTGATGAGCAGTGGCATCAAGGGGTAATAGGGATTGTAGCTGGGCGTCTAAAGGAACAGTTTCACCGACCAAGTTTAGTATTTGCTCCTGATGAAGATGGGATACATATTAAAGGCTCTGCGCGTTCGATTGAAGGTGTTCATATTCGCGATACTATTGAGCAAGTCGCAGAACAATACCCACATTTAGTTAGCCATTTTGGTGGTCATGCAGCAGCAGCAGGTTTGACCTTAAAAAAAGATAATTTTGATGAATTTAAAACAGTTTTTATTCAATCAATTGCTGAAATGGATGAAAATTTATTCCAAGCGACTCTATGGACAGATGGTGAGTTAACTGATGCTAGTTTACATCTTGAAACGCTAGACTGGATTGATCGGCTAGGTCCTTGGGGACAAAAATTTCCAATTCCTCAATTTGAGGGAAGATTTAAAGTGATGGATTATCGCTGGCTTAAAGATCAGCATTTAAAACTGAAAGTATCTTTAGGACAGCAAATTATCGATGCAATCGCTTTTAATGCGGCAGACCGTTTTGAGTTCAATCCGATGCTGGGTTATGTTGATCTCGTTTATACATTGGAACGTAACGTTTTTAATGGCAATACGAGTCTGCAATTGCAAATATCACATCTCACACAATAAAAAATCCGCTCAGTAGAGCGGATTTTTTTATCTAGCATAATTGCTTAGAAGCGGTATGCAGCACGTACGCCATATATATTGGCTTCATCAGCAAAACCGATAGAACCTTCTAGGCTCACTTGTTGATTGAAGAACTTTTTCGCACGAATATCAAAAACGTCGTCATCAACGCCATCAGCATCACTACCTGTGTAACCAACACCAACGCTGAATGTTTTGTCTAGGTACAAGTCACCGCCAAGACCATAGAAATTGTCATCACCAAAACGAGCGTTCGCTTCAAGGTTGATGTCATATTGGCCTACTTGAGTAACGTATTTTGCACGTAGGGTCGGATCAACTTCGTTATCACCGCCATCCACGTCTTCACCTGCTAAACCAGCAGCAATTAAAAAGCCAGTCACAGGCAAGTAACCAACTTCTGCGGCATAAGTGGTTGCATCGCCAGCATCAGCATCAACTAAGCCAACACGACCATTTAAATAAAAATCTGAGTTTGGAACAAAGTACTCAACACCGACATTAAAAGTCGTAACATCAACATCATCAAAATCTGTATTACTTAGGTCTGCATTGATATTGCTAGCACGATCTAAAAATGCAGCTTCATTTAATGGTGAATTGCGAACTTGTACTGGTTTGAAATAATAGGCACCATCAACAGCGAAAGTATTTGCTGAATCACCATTATCAATATCAGTATATGCATAGGTGCCGCCTACTTCAGCTTGGTATGCGTGCGCAGTGCCTGTGATTGCCAATGCAGATAACAGTGCAGATGTAATTGCTAATTTTTTCATGGTTAACCCCTTTTTGAGATAATGTACCAATTTATAAGTGATTACATTTTTTGTTACATTTTCAGTTTAGTAGAAAAAAACCGCGAGTCAATCTTGAGAACGTAACAAAACTGTAGTAATGTGGTTTTTTTGTAAGTTATTGGTCATATCTATTTGATATTTATTGTTTAATGTAAATGTGAGCTTTTGTTGAAACGGCTAGATAAATTGTTTATCTAGATGGCTTTGGTGTGTTTTTTGCAAATTTTTATCAGCAAATGTGTCTATCAGAAAGCAAGTTGAAGGGCATTTTTGCCTTATATTCTCACAAAAAAGACACGGCTGTGTCCTGAAAATAGTTATGTTAAAATGGCAAATTGATTAAAAAAGGCTGTGAGAAAATTCGCGTGGAAATTAATCCGTATTTAAACCAATTGAAAGATTTATCTGATCGTAGCCAAACACTACGGGGGTATCTTTGACTACGATCTAAAGGCTGAGCGTTTAGAAGAAGTTTTAAGAGAACTAGAAGACCCAACGATTTGGAATGATCAGAGTCGTGCGCAAGCCATTGCGAAAGAAAAGGGCAGTTTAGAAAATACTTTAGGTGTATTTGATCGTCTTGCAGAGCAGCTAGATGATGCTAAAGCCATGCTTGATCTGGCTGTAGAAGCAGATGATGAAACTTTACTAGAAGATGTTCAGGCTGAACTTGATAGTGCTGAACAGGCTTTAGGTAACTTAGAATTCCGCCGCATGTTTAGTAATCCAATGGATCCAAATCCATGTTTCCTTGAAATCCAATCAGGTTCTGGTGGTACGGAAGCACAAGACTGGGCATCGATGTTACTGCGGATGTATCTGCGTTGGATCGAACGTCATGGCTTTAAAGCTGAATTGATGGAAGTGTCTGATGGTGACGTGGCAGGCATTAAATCCGCAACCATTCGTGTTGATGGCGAGTTTGCGTATGGCTGGTTACGTACCGAAAGTGGCGTACACCGTTTAGTGCGTAAGTCACCATTTGACAGTAATAACAACCGTCATACCTCATTCTCGGCTGTATTCGTATCGCCAGAGATTGATGACAACATCGAAATTGATATTAATCCATCCGATGTGCGTACAGATACCTACCGTGCTTCGGGTGCGGGTGGTCAGCACATTAACAAAACCGATTCGGCAGTTCGTCTCACTCACGCACCAACAGGTATCGTGGTGGCATGTCAGAACCAACGTTCACAGCATGCGAACCGTGACCATGCATGGAAGCAATTACGTGCCAAACTCTATGAGTTAGAGATGAGCAAACGTAATGAAGCAGCTCAAGCATTGGAAGACTCGAAGTCAGATATTGGTTGGGGCAGTCAGATTCGTTCTTATGTCCTAGATGATTCACGTATTAAAGATTTGCGTACAGGGATTGAAAATTCAAATACTAAAGCCGTGCTTGATGGTGATTTGGATAAGTTCATTGAAGCAAGTTTAAAGCAAGGTCTATAAATCTCTTGCCCTCTCCCTGGTCTTCTCCTGTCAGGAGAGGGAATACTCGAATTTAAAGTGTGAGAAAAAGTCTCCTATTCCTGAGCGGATGGAGACTTTATTCAATGAAAACAAGTATATCAAAGTGGCTTGGTTCAGCATTGTTTGGTTAATCGAAAAAATAGGATATTAATATCGAAAAAAACAGATATTAATATTTAAAAAATACGATATACTCGGTTTAGGTGCTGAACAAAGTTTTGCCGCTTGATCAACATGGTGAGTCTATGGATATTGATATCATTAGCAAAGCCTTAGCCAATCCATTACGCCGACAGATTTTGCAGTGGCTGAAACAGCCTGAGCAATTTTTACCAGTGCAGGAATGTGGTGGCAGTTTTGAACGTGGTGTCTGTGCAGGGCACATTGAACGTTTAGGCAAAGTTGCACAATCAACCATGTCAAATCATTTGTCTGTGTTACAGCAGGCAGGTTTGATTCAGGTTGAGAAATATGGGCAGTGGTCCTATTTCACCAGAAATGAAGCTTTGATTCAGCAATATATCGAACATTTAAAACAAGCACTTTAACTGAATAAGTGTAAATTGAGGCGATCATGGCTGAACTAAATTCTGCGTTACAAGTGGGTGATTTTACGATTAAAAACCGTTTGGTTTTATCACCTTTGACGAGAGCTCGTAGTGGTGTTGAGCGTATTCCAAACGATTTAATGGTGGAATACTATCAACAACGTGCCAATGCGGGCTTAATTATTACTGAAGCGACGGTGATTAGTCCGAAAGCTGCTGGCTACGCCAATACGCCAGGCTTATGGTCACAAGAACAAGCTCAGGCGTGGAACAAAATTGTTGAAGCAGTGCATGCGCAAGGTTCAAAGATTGTGGTTCAGCTATGGCATGTCGGTCGTATTTCACATCCTGACTTATTAGATGGTGATATTCCAGTTGCACCAAGTGCGATTCAACCTGCGGGTGAAGTGAGTTTACTGCGTCCAAAACGTCCTTTCGTTACACCTCGTGCTTTATCGCATGAAGAAATCCAAGAAATCGTCGCACAATATAAACATGCGGCTGAGTTAGCGAAAGCAGCAGGTTTTGATGGTGTTGAGTTGCATGCAGCCAATGGTTACCTGATCGATCAGTTCCTGCAAAGTAGCACCAATATTCGTGATGATGAGTATGGTGGTTCAATTGAAAACCGCGCGCGCTTGTTGTTGCAAATTGTGGATGCCTTTATTGAGGTATGGGGTGCAGGTCGGGTGGGTGTGCATTTGGCACCGCGTGGTGATTCACATGACATGGGTGATGATAATCCACTCGCGACTTTTGGTTATGTGGTTGAACAACTGGATCAGCGCAATGTGGCCTTTATCTTTACCCGTGAATATGAAGCGGAAGATAGTTTACAGCCGCAACTCCGCCCTAAATTCAAAGGGGTGTGGATTGCTAACGAGAAATTAACACCAGCTTCAGCAAAACAGATTTTAGAAACTAAGCAAGCAGATGCTGTGGCTTTTGGATTAGCTTATATTGCCAATCCAGATTTATTAGAACGTTTGGAACATGATTTGCCTTTAAATCAGGTTCAATTTGATACTTTATATGGTGCAGGTGCAGAAGGTTATACCGATTATCCTACCTTTGAACAGTTGGAAGCCTAAGCAACCTGTGCTGGATAAAAATAATCTGAACTGAACTCAGATGAAAGATCAAGCGGATCATTAGCCGCTTGATTTTTTACTTTTAAGACTTACTTTGCTGTACTGCCTGTTCACTTCGATTCTTATAAAAATCCAGAATCACATTGGAAAAATCATGCACCATCAGTTGTGCAACACGATTGGCATAGAAATTCACTTCGGTGCTAATTCTATAATCAATTTTTAGTGTGAGCTTAGTTTGCTGATCATTGATTGGTGTCAATTCAAACGAGGTATATCGAAGATCAAAATATTTCCCTCCAATGCTGACATGATCATCTAGCGCGCCTAAGTGACTGGCTAGAAGCGCCCATAAGCAGCACAGTAACGCTAGAATTAAAAAAGGGAGAATAATTTTAAATGGATGACGGGGTAGATATTCTTGTGTCGTTTCATCAGAAGGTTGCTTTATTTGTTTGAACCAATCAGGTTGCATTGTTTTTCTCAAAATGGATTATTCTTTGTTCTAAGATATCATTTTTCTTTATAAAGAAATATTTAATCAAAGTGCAACATACAATAATCAATTGTCAATGCATATGAAACTTCCGCATAATGAGCTGAAATCAAATTCTAAATTATGGTCTAGGATGGCGCAGCAAAACGCAGTACAGCAAACACCATTTTGGTATAACTTTTTACTGATATGTCTCAAGCCTTTATACCGTTGGAAAATTAAACAACGGGCTGAAAGTGATGCACTATTTCAGCAAGAGTGTCTAGAGCGTTTTGGACCATTTCAACCCCCTAAAAATTTAAATACGATTTGGTTTCATGTGGTATCGGTTGGAGAAACGAATGCTGCTCAACCTTTGATTGAGCACTATCTAAAACTTGGACATTCAGTTTTAGTGACCAATACCACCAAGACAGGACAAGCCAGAGCCAAGAGTTTATTTTCCGAAAAATATCCGACACTTTTTCAGGCGGTCTATTTGCCTGTTGATCAAAAACCATTACTGAAACAATTTTTTGAGTTGTATCAACCGAAACTTCTTGCTCTAGTTGAAACTGAAATTTGGCCAAACTTAATTGCCCAAGCGAAACAGCAACAAATCCCATGTATCTTATTGAATGCTCGTCTTTCAGCAAAATCAGCGAAAGGTTATGGCAAAGTTCGTCGTTTAACACAACCGATGTTGCAGCAACTCACATGGTTGTTGGCTCAGGACATCGCGACACAACAGCGTTATATGGATTTGGGGCTAGATCAAGCCAAGAGTCAGGTGGTTGGTAATATTAAATTTGATATTACAGCACCGCAATCTTATGTAGAAAAAGCTGAACAGTTAAAACAACATTGGCAATTGCTAAATCGTCAGGTGATTACCTTAGCTAGCACCCATTCACCTGAAGAAGAAAATTTATTAAGACAATTACAACCACATTTAAATTCAAATCCAAATTTGCTCTGTATTGTGGTACCACGTCATCCTGAGCGTTTTGATGAGGTGTATAAAATTTGTCAAAGTTTAAATTTAAATACGCAACGCCGTAGTCTTAAACAGCCAATTCAAACTGATACACAGGTTTTTCTAGCCGATAGTATGGGTGAAATGTGGTTATGGTATGCACTCAGCCAAGCTTGTTTTGTGGGTGGTTCATTGAATGAGCCAGGTGGCGGACATAATATTTTAGAACCGATGGTTTTAGATGTACCGACTGTGATAGGCCCACGCTATTTTAATTTCCAAAGTATCGTGGATGAGTTTGTAGCGGAACACGGAATTTTGATTGGAACAGATGCTGTACAAGTGGTACAGCAACTTTTGAGTTGTTTAGATGACCGAATACAGACTCAGCAATTGATTGAACAGGCCGAATTGGTTCTGCAACGAAATAAAGGCTCACTCCAAAAGCATATTCAATTGATTGATCATTATTTAGAATTTAAAGCTTTGTCATGAATATTGTTTTACTTGAACCTAATCAAATCACGACAACAGATAATATCTGGCAGATTGAAAATCAACGTCAACTACAACATTTACAACAGCATATTCAGTTGAATTGTGGTGATACTTTAAAAGTCGGTGTGCGTAATGGTCAACGCTATCTTACGGAAGTAATATCTGTTTCTGAGCAACAGATTCGCATAAGACCAATTCAGGTTGAAGCAATCCCAGCAAAGTTACCTGTGCATTTGATTCTTGCTTTGCCACGTCCTAAAGTGTTACGCCGTATCATCATGGATGCGGTGACTTTAGGTGTGGAACGCATCAGTTTGATTCATAGTTATCGAGTGGATAAAAGCTATTGGCAAAGCCCATTTTTACAGCAACTCGATGATTATGTGACTTTAGGTTTAGAGCAAGCAGGCGACACGATTGCACCTGAAATTCAATTGTATAAACGCTTTAAACCTTTTGTTGAAGATGTTTTGCCTACATTTATTTCGGATCAGAAACCTGCTTATGTCGCACACCCTTATGCAGAACAGCAGATGCCTTATGCGATTCAACATTCATGTCACTTAATTGTTGGCCCAGAAGGTGGATTTATTCCGTATGAGGTCGATCTGCTCATAAAAAACGGCTGCCAAGCGATGAGCTTAGGCAACCGAATTTTACGAACTGAAACGGCAGTATCACATATTTTAGGGCGATTATTTATCTAAGTTCTCTGTATTATCAGATTGATCACCACGATACACTTTGACTTCTTGTACTGGGTAAGGAATCGAAATTCCTTTTTCATCGAAGGCTGTTACAACCAGTTCTTGAATTTCACTAATTGATGCAGATGTGCTGGTTTCTGTGGTATTTACCCACCAACGGACGGTTAAATTAATCGAGAAATCTGCAAGTGCGGTGACATTGACCGAGAAACTGGGTTGGCTCAGTACATTGAGATTACGGTCTAAAATATCCATAATGATTTTTTTTGCTTTCTGCATATCATCTTCATACCCAATACCAACGACAAACTCACAACGGCGGCGCTGGTAGGCATTGTTCACTGTCACGGCACTGGTATACACCGTGGCATTTGGAATCACGATACGGCGACCATCAGGTGAGCGTAAAAAGGTTGCGCGAATTTGGATATCTTCAACATTGCCTTCAAAACCATTCACAACAATATCATCGCCGATGCGGAAAGGTTCACTGAGTAAAATTAAGATACCTGATAGCAAGTTTTGGAAAATATCTTTAAAAGCAAAACCGATCGCAACAGAACCGATTCCCAATGCTCCGATTAACTGGCTTGGGGTGAAACCTGGAATAGCGATGACCAATGCAATTAAAAAACCAAAGAATAGAATAAAAGTGCTTCCGACACGGTTGAGAACCAATACTAAGTTTTGTCGGGTATAGCTACGGTTTTCCAAAGTTTTGCGAATAAAGAATTTAAATAACTTAGTCAGTAGCCAAAAAATGACAAATACTGTGATCGCAATACAGATATAGGGCACACGCTCCCAAAAGCTATCCATAATTTTATCGATTGTTGTATAGGCATCATGATATTTTTCAGTATGTGCCAATACCGTTTGCGTGGTTTTTGCACCTGCTTGATGAATCAATTCACCAGTATCTTTAGCGACCTCAGTTAATGTCGTTTGCTCATTTGCCACGGGAAAATCTCTATTTCGCAACGTAAGGAATTTATTAGGGGAGCTATCATAATGAATTTATGCTGATCATGCATGATAAATTCCGTAACGGTTTTATTTATTGAGTAGTTCAAATTTGGCTGTTCGATAAAGTATTAAAAATACTCAGTTGTATTTTGTAAGATCTGGGTTGGTGTACCCCAAAAGTCAGGGCTAGCAAAATAATAGCTAAAGATAAACATGCCAAATATCATCATTAAACTGAATATAATCATGATCCATGCAAATAGTTTTTCCCATATGGTGGATGGGCGGACATCGCCATAATCATTGCGATGAGGTGTGCCTGCTGCAAATAAGACATAAAGTGTAAAAAAGAATTGAAGGATTGGCACCAGTAATAATAGACATAGCCACCCTGTTTTATTCAGATCATGTAAACGTCGGATTAAAAAAATGATCTGAAAATAAAAACCAGCAAACCATAGTGCAATCAGCGCAATTCCTCCGATTCCTGAAAATGCAGATAAGATTGGTTCATGAATCTGTACATCATTTACACTTAGACTCGCCGAAATTGTGGCAATAAGAATGAAAAGAACCGTCCAACTGACACTCAACAAACCATACCAACCTAGATAGCTTAAGCGATTAAAACGTCCTTTAGCAGATAAAGGATGATCGTATTGAGGCTGAATTGGGGCAGATAGTGTTTGATCGAACATGATGAATTCCTATTTTTTGATTTTTAAATCTTTTAAGGTCTTAGCAATGATCAAAATAATCACTTATTTTAAAAGTAAAAAGCATAGACAAGCAGTTCAAATTTAAATTATTTTGAGTAAATTTTTGAAAAAAATTTGGTTGCTAAAGCATAACATTCTTACGACCAAAGCCGCATTGTTTGCTCTTGTAAATGATGACCATACTGTAAGAGAAAACAAAATATACCCGAAAAATAGATGTGTATATCTAAGGTATGAAATAAAAAACAAAGGAAGTGAGCTATGAAAGAAATCTACCCAGTGCCTGATAAATTCAAAGAAATGGCAAGAATCTCGGAAGCAGACTATTTCAAACGTTATCAGGATTCAATTGAGCAACCCGAAGTATTTTGGGCACAGGAAGCAAAAAATATTGATTGGATCAAACCATTCACACAGGTTAAAAATACAAGTTTTAACGCAGATAATTTCAAAATTGAGTGGTTCGCCGATGGTGAACTGAATGTTTCAGCCAACTGTTTAGATCGTCATCTTAAAGATAATCCTTTAAAGCCTGCGATTATCTGGGAAGGTGATCATCCTTCACGTCATAAAATCATCTCATTTTCTGAACTACACGATGAAGTCTGTCGTTTTGCCAATGTGCTAAAAAAACAAGGCATTCGCAAGGGTGATCGTGTGGTGCTATATATGCCAATGGTGCCTGAGGCAGCGATTGCCATGTTGGCCTGTGCACGAATTGGTGCTGTGCATTGTGTGGTGTTTGGTGGGTTCTCACCAGACTCATTGGCTAGCCGTATCGAAGATAGTCAAGCAAAATTAGTGATTACTGCGGATGCGGGCATGCGCGGCGGTAAGCTTATTCCACTGAAAGAAAATGTAGATGCAGCCTTAGAAATTGATGGCACCAGTAGTGTCGAAAATGTGATTGTGGTGCATCGTACAGGGAATCCGATTCAGTTCAATGCTGAGCGTGACGTTTGGTATCACCTTGCGATTATGGAAGTAAATGAACACTGTCCACCAGAACCGATGAAAGCAGAAGATCCGCTCTTCATTCTGTACACCTCTGGCTCAACAGGAAAACCGAAAGGCGTGTTACATACCACAGGTGGTTATCTGGTTTATGTCAACACTACTTTTAGAGAAGTCTTTGATCTCAAAGAAGATGATGTGTATTGGTGTACTGCAGATGTAGGCTGGATTACGGGACATAGTTATTTACTTTATGGTCCGTTGAGTAATGCCACTACTACGGTCATGTTCGAGGGAATTCCACAATATCCAACTTGGGCACGTATTGGTCATGTGATTGATAAACATAACATCACGATTTTATATACTGCACCAACTGCAATTCGCGCCATGATGCGTGAAGGCGATGCCTACGTGCGTGAAAGTGATCGGAGTAGTTTACGTTTGCTGGGTTCAGTCGGTGAACCAATTAACCCTGAAGCATGGAATTGGTATCACGAGGTCGTAGGTGAAGGCCGTTGTCCAATTGTCGACACATGGTGGCAAACAGAAACAGGTGGCATTTTAATTTCACCATTGCCGGGTGCAACTGCACTCAAACCGGGTTCAGCAACACGTCCATTCTTTGGAGTACAACCTGCGTTAGTCGATGGCGAAGGAAATGAATTGGACGGAGCAACAGAAGGTAATTTGGTCATTAAAGACTCATGGCCGGGCCAAATGAGAACCATTTGGGGCGATCCAGAGCGCTTTATTGAAGCTTATTTCTCAACTTTTAAAGGCTATTATTTTACTGGTGATGGTGCACGCCGTGATGCCGATGGCTATTACTGGATCACTGGGCGTGTTGATGATGTACTGAACATTTCAGGTCATCGTTTAGGGACAGCCGAGATTGAAAGTGCATTGGTTGCACATGAAGCAGTGGCTGAAGCGGCAGTTGTTGGTATGCCACATGACATTAAAGGTCAAGGGATTTGTACTTTTGTCACCTTGCAAGCCGATGTGGCGGAATCTGAGGAGCTACGCAAGGAGTTGGTGAGCTGGGTGCGTAAAGTGCTTGGGCCAGTGGCTACCCCTGATGCACTGCATTGGGCGCCTGCTTTGCCGAAAACTCGTTCAGGTAAAATCATGCGTCGTATCCTAAGAAAGATTGCTGCCAATGAGTTGGATAGCTTAGGCGATACCTCAACATTGGCCGAGCCGGCTGTGGTTGAACATCTGATTGCCACGGTTTATCCAAACCGATAAACCTATTCAAATTTAAAAAGAGCGTTCGATGGAACGCTCTTTTTTTCTGCATGATTTAATTCTGTGCTAAAAAATCAGCCGTGTTTTGTACTGTGGCAAAGAAACCGAGTGCAGATAAAAATGCCGTTTGTACATCGGCTGCTTTGACGATCTTAGCATCATGTTCAAGATCACGGGTTGCAGTGGCATCTGCGATCACAATGGGTTGGTATCCAAGTTCTTTGGCTGCACGTGTCCCTGAGTCAATACAGACATGGGTCATCATACCTGTGATCACTAACTGTTCAACTTGATGCTGTTTAAGGATGGTTTGAAGATTGGTTTCCAAAAAGCTATTGGGAAAATGCTTTTCGACAATCACTGATTGATCTGTGACTTTAAGTTGAGGATGTAATTCAACACCCACAGTATTTTCCTGAAAGAAACTGGCAGAGGCAGGGTTAATATGCTGAATATAAATAATCGGTAAATTGTTTTGAATAAAATGGTCTTCCAATAGATTGGTTTGCGCTAGAGCAAGGTCTGGATTGACCAATTCCATTTTGCCATTTTTAAAATAATCGTTTTGGACATCAATAATCAGTAAGGCTTGTTTCATCATTTTTTTCTTCCAACGTTAAGATAAAACAAGAGTAGGGGAAGTGTGAAAAATCCGCTATATTCAGATGAAAGCATTGTTGCTAGTTTTCTTTCGTAATGAAAAATGAATATTGAACTTGATCTGATTGATCTGAAAATTATTGAATTGCTAAAACAAGATTCGCGTTTAAGCCATAAAGAAATAGGACAGCGAGTGCATCGGACTGGGCAGGCCGTTGGCGCTCGTATTGCACAGTTAATGGATGCAGGCTTTATCAAAAATTACACCATCGCGATAAAATATGAACATAAACAATTCATCCAACTGTTTATGAATGATCAGCAGGCTTTTATTGAGGTTGAGCGTTTGGTCAAACAATATGAGCAGGTGGATGAATGTTTTAAAATTCTCGGCAACGCCTGCTATATGATTGTTAGCCATTTTAATCCATCACAATTAAATGAGTTTATTGAGCAACTGTCGCAGTGGTGCCGATATTCGGTTGAAACGGTCATGCGGGAAATTGAGACCCGTTAAAATAAAAAAAGCCCCAAGCCGAGCCTTGGGGGGAAGATTTGCCATTTCTTTTGTTTTTCTTCTTATTCAGCACTGAAAACTAAGCTGATTTTGCTGCGAGACGCTGTTCCTGTTGTTGCTCAAGTTGACGGACTAACGGTAGAACTTTTGCTCCAAAATATTCTACTTCTTCAATAAAATGTAGAAAGCCTGAAAGAACCAAATCAACGCCAACATTCTTTAAGGCCACAATCCGTTCCGCAATTTGTTGCGGCGTACCGATCAGATTTGTTTTAAAACCATCATTGTATTGAACCAAATCATCAAAGGTCGATTTTGCCCAATTGCCCTCACGCTCAGGGGCTGCTGCACCTGCTTCACGGGTGGCATCACCGAAGGCATTCACCGCTTCGACATTGGCTTGACCTATGATTTCATTCAGTACAGCTTTAGCTTCTTCCTCAGTATCACGGGCAATGATAAAGGCATTAACCCCAATCTGGACTTGTCTGTTGGCTAACTTTGCTTTGCTGCGGACATCATCAACTTGCTTCTTGATTTCTTCAACGCTATTGCCGTTGGTAAAATACCAGTCTGATACACGCGCGGCCATATCACGTGCTGCACGGGAACTGCCACCTTGAAACACTTCGATATAAGGTTTTTGCAAAGGTTTCGGTTTAAGCGTGTAATTTTGGAATTGGTAATATTTGCCATCAAAGCTGTAATTGTCAGCTGTCCAGATACCTTTGAGGGTACGAATAAATTCCTCCGAACGAACATAACGTTCATCATGCTCAGGCCAAGGTTCGCCAATCGCATCAAATTCGCCACGGAACCAGCCGCTGACCACATTAATCGCAATACGCCCTTGGGTGAGGTAGTCAATGGTCGCTAGTTGTTTAGCGGCGAGTACAGGTTTCCAAGGGCCTGGTAGGATCGCTGCAATTACTTTGAGTTTTTCGGTTTTTGCCAATAAAGCATGGCTGAAACTCACGGATTCATGTTGGTTTTCTGCGCCATAGCCAGCGGTAAAACGGATTTGTGTAAGGGCATATTCAAAGCCGCTTCGTTCCGCTGCTTGTGCGAGGCGCACATTGTAGTCATAGCTCCAGTCAGTACGTTGTTCAATATTGCTTACAACGAGACCACCACTCACATTAGGAACCCAGTAGGCAAATTTAATTGCTGATGTTGTTATTGTCATCGTTGTATCCTCCATAAAAGATATGGTTTATGCGACGTGGGTTAACTTCTTGGCTGACTTCGGGTGTAAGCGAGATTCAGCTGCATCCAGATTCGGTACTGCCGCAGATGGTAAGACTTCTGCTTGTTCGATTTGTTTATTGATGCCGAGATTCTGATTGGCTTGCTCAGTTTTGGCTTTGATGGCAGCAGCACGTTGGCCTTTGGCAGGTGCCCATTCCAAAATTGGTAAAGCACGTGCCGCAGCCAAGGTGACGCGATCAGACAATTGCTCGCTTTTTACCGTGTATTCAGGAGTGAAATCACGATCAGTGGCATAGACCCCAATCGGTAAGGTTTGTGCTTGGAAAAAACTGAATAAAGGGCGTAATTGATGTTCTAACACCAGTGCATGACGGTCACTGCCACCTGAAGCGGCGAGTAACACAGGTACATCAACCAAAGCTGTTTGCTCAACAAAGTCGAAGAAATGCTTAAATAAGCCCGTAAACGAAGCACGATAAACAGGTGTTCCCACGATCAATGCATCGGCAGCTTCAACTGCAGCTAAATCATCTTGTACCCGTTGTGGCAGTTGATTGCGATAAAATGCCCCGCCTAGTAAAGGCCCAATTTCACTCAGCTTGACGAAATGTACTTTAATATTAATCGCTTCCGAAAGCTCATCCAGAATCGCCTGAACTAAACTTTCTGTTTTTGATGGGCTGTTTAAACCACCAGATACTGCAACAATATTAAGGGGAGTAGAGAGAGTATTGTGATTGGACATAATAGCGGCCTAAAAGATCATTTCGAATTGCTATTTATTTATCTACACCGCATGCCAAGTTGTAAAATAAGGAAATGCTGCAAGCTTATCTGTTTTGTATATATACCTATAAAGGATTCAGTAGAAAAAATTAAATGAATTTAATACTCTGTTTCTATTGGTTATTTCTGTATAGTAGGTATTGATTGGTCTATGTTGTGTGAGTTATATCAATGTTTGTATTGTTTTGCATTTATGATGAAATAAACAAGTTTTGATGTCTAACCAACAGTTCATTTCAAAAATAGGCTAAGATAGATTAAATTTGAATAAACACCGTACAGTGACGTACTCGCAGACAGCTCAGCGCTTATGAATATTTTAATTGTAGACGACCACCCTTTATTTAGACATGCTTTAATTCAAGCGGTTCGATATAGTCTTCCTCAAGCACAGATTCAGGAAACTGCGGATGTCGATGAATTCTATGAGCGCTTAGAGCATGGTGCAGAACCTGATCTCGTATTACTTGATCTGAATTTACCCGGCGCATCTGGTTTTTCTGCCTTGGTATACGTACGAGCACAATACCCAGCGATTCCAATCATTGTTGTATCAGCACATGAAGAAGTCTCGATTATTCAACGTGCAATTGCACATGGTGCAATGGGGTATATCCCGAAATCATCACACCCAAGTCATATTGGCGAAGCAATTAAACACGTTTTGGAAGGTGAGATTTGGTTACCTCCAAATCTACCGACACATTCAGGTTTTGATCCTCGCGCTGCCGATGAAACGGCTTTGGCAGAACGTTTACAATCACTCACACCACAACAGTTCCGTGTGTTGATGATGGTTGCTGAAGGCTTGTTAAATAAACAAATTGCTTATGAGCTAGATGTATCAGAGGCGACGATTAAGGCGCATGTGACAGCAATTTTCCGCAAATTAGGCGTACAAAACCGTACGCAGGCAGTACTTGCGATTAGTGCATTAAATATCGAAGATAAAAAGATGTAATTAACAAGTTGAATAACTCATTCGGTTATTCAAATGTTTAAAGACAATAAAAAACCCAGTTCATATGAACTGGGTTTTCTATGCATAGATGCTTAATTAGAACATCTATGACTGCATTAGAAGCGTACTTTAGCGTTTAAGCCAACAGTTTGCATATCTGCATCAGAACCAACAGCATTCGCATTTAAGTAGCTTGCACCAACAGCGATCGCTGGAGTGATGAAGTAATTTACGTTCACGCCCCAAGCTGAGTCTGGTGAACCAGCAAAGCTAGATTCAGCGTAAGAAACGCCAGCGCTAAGTTGAGAGTTTAAGTACAAATCAGTTTTTAACTCGTATGCAGTGTCTTCACCATAAACGATACCTGTTTCGAAACCGATTGACATAGGCGTACCATCGATAGCACCAACGTATTTAGTACGAGCAGTGATTGCATCTTGGTCATCAGCGATAGTCGCTGTTTCACCAACTGCTTTACCAAAACCTTTATTTAAGATTTTGAAAGTATCCAAAGATGTTTGTTCAACAACGTTTGTATAACCTACAGCAACAAGGAAGTTAGGAGCGATTACCGAACCAAATTCAACAGCCCAACGCTGACCACGGTCATCATTAAGACCATATTTACCGTCATTGTCAGTCGCGCTATAGCTTAAGCTTGCATACGCTGGTGTATATGGAGTTGGTACATAAGCTTCAGCTTTAACACCTACGTTTTGAGATTTAACTTCGTCAAGATTAGCAAAGTTATAACCAAGAGATACGTTAGAAGCTTGGTTAACAAAAGCTGCTTCAGCTAAAGGACCTTTAGAAGCATCTACATTTTTGAAGTAGTAAGTTGCTTGTCCGCCAACAGTGTAATTATTAAAATCTCTGTTTTCATCGTTAGAATCTAGAGCTTCAGACTGACCTTGGATTTCGAATTGGTAAGCTTGAGCACCGGTCATGGCTAATAATAAAGCAGTGGCTAAACCGAGTTTTTTCATAATAATTTCCAGCTTTTACAGTAAGGAGTAAAGTTGGATTTCATTCTATTGTAACAAAATATGATGTCAATGTAATAAATAACATGTTCCGACAAATGATCATGTAAGATAATAATGGTGGTTAAAAATTGCTCTGCTAGAGTTTCGCTTGTCAACTTTAGAAAAAATATAATATTAACATATAGATAAGATATTTTCTTATGTTTATTTAAGCGAGTAATTTTGTTTTGAAACGATGTATCTTAATTGTTTAATTCGATTTAGTTTATCGTTTTTATCGTTTTAATATGTCGTAAAACTGTAATAAATCACCAATAAAAATGTGATTTTAATCTCATTAAAATTGTGTTATGTGATTAATTTAATTTGTAAATGAAGCATGACAATTAAAAAATTTGGGAAGTTCAATTTTAAGAGCTAATTTAATTTGGAAAAACGATTGTAAATTTAAACTTGATCTATTTAATCGACTTTACTTTTTGAGATATAATTCACATAATGGTTGCAGAGAGGTATTTAATTTGCATTTTATTCTCTCGTAACATTTTCTCAATATATTGTGTTTTACTAGCTCGACTTTCCCCAAGGTTGAGCTTTTTTTTGCCCGTTCTTTATCCATTTTTTAAGATATGACCTTTGAGTTGGCGTAAATTCAAGCTAGAGAAACGGAATCAACCTAAATTTACGCCAGTATTTAAGAACCAGTTAAATTTATTTCAACATCGGCTTTAAGAAACGCCCCGTATGTGAAATCTCAACCTCCGCGACTTGCTCAGGTGTACCTTCGGCAATGATCTGACCACCACCATAACCACCTTCAGGACCAAGGTCAATCACCCAGTCAGCCGTCTTGATCACATCCAGATTATGTTCAATCACCACAATGGTATTTCCCTTATTGCGTAGCTCATACAAAATATCGAGTAACTTAGCAATATCATGGAAATGTAGACCTGTTGTCGGCTCATCCAAGATATATAAGGTTTTACCTGTATCACGTTTTGCTAACTCACGCGCTAATTTAACCCGTTGCGCTTCACCACCTGAAAGCGTGGTTGCTGCTTGACCTAAACGAATATAGCCTAAACCTACTTGAATTAAGGTATCTAAACGGCGGTGAATCACAGGAATGGCACTAAAGAATTCAGCAGCATCTTCTACGGTCATTTCTAACACGTCTGAAATGTTCTTGCCTTTATAACCAACCTCTAAAGTTTCACGGTTATAACGCTTGCCATGGCAGGCATCACAAGGCACATACATATCAGGCAGGAAGTGCATTGCGACCTTGATCATGCCGTCGCCTTCACAGGCTTCACAACGTCCGCCTTTCACGTTAAACGAGAAACGACCTGCACTGTAACCACGTGCTTTGGCTTCAGGCGTTTGTGCAAATAACTCACGAATTGGGGTAAATAAGCCTGTATATGTGGCAGGATTCGAACGTGGGGTACGACCAATCGGACTTTGGTCAATATCAACCACTTTATCTAAGTGCTGTAAACCATCAATCGAATCAAACTTTTCTGCGGTCAGTGTGGTTGCACCATTGAGCTGGGTCGCAGCCAAAGGTAATAAGGTACGGTTAATCAGCGTTGATTTTCCTGAACCTGACACGCCTGTGATACAGGTCATAATACCCAATGGAATGGTCAGATCGACATTTTGCAGGTTATGTCCACTCGCACCAGACAGCTTGATCACTTCATTTGGACGAGGTGATTGGGTACGCTGTTTCGGTACTTCAATCTTCAATTTGCCTGAGAGATATTGACCTGTAAGGGAGTCAGCATGGCTTGCCAACTCATCATAAGTGCCTTCGGCAATAATTGCACCACCATGAATACCTGCACCAGGACCAATATCAATAATATGATCCGCAGCACGAATCGCGTCTTCATCATGCTCAACCACAAGCACCGTATTACCCAAATCACGTAAGCGAATTAAGGTTTGTAATAGGCGATCATTGTCACGTTGATGCAGACCAATAGATGGCTCATCCAGTACATACATCACACCCATTAGGCCTGCACCAATTTGCGATGCGAGACGAATACGTTGTGCTTCACCCCCTGATAATGTTTCGGCTGAACGTGCAAGACTGAGATAATTTAAACCGACACTGACGAGGAAATGTAAACGTTCACGAATCTCTTTAAAGATTTTATCGGCGATTTCACCTTTGGCACCTTCAAGATTGAGGTCTTGATAGTAGTTTTCAGCGTCACCAATCGACATCTTGGTGATTTGTGCGATGGTCTTATCTTTAACACGAACATGGCGTGAAATTTCATTGAGACGTGAACCATCACAGGCATCACAAGCTGCATTGGATAAATATTGTGCGAGATCATCACGCACATAATTCGATTCAGTTTCACGATAACGGCGTTCTAAATGTGGCAGAATTCCTTCAAAGGCTTGCACACGACTGTGTTTACGACCACGTTCATCGATATAACTGAGGTCGATTTTCTCTTTGCCTGTGCCTTGTAAAAATTTCTTTTGGGTGTCTTTATCTAAACTATTCCAAGGCTGATCGAGATCAATACTGAAATGATCCGCAACTTTTTGCAGCATGGTGTAGTAATACGGACGTTGTCTGTCCCAACCACGAATCGCACCTTGACTAATGGATACTTCAGGATTTGGAATCAGTTTTTCCGCACTGAAATGACTACGCGTCCCTAAACCATCACAAACAGGGCAGGCGCCGAATGGATTATTGAATGAAAATAAACGTGGCTCAAGTTCCGCTACAGCACGATCACATTCAGGGCATGAGTGTTTGGCTGAAAAGACACGTTCAGGGTGTTCACCATTCATCCACGATAAAATTGCAATATCACCGCCTAAGCGTAATGCTGTTTCAAACGATTCAGCGATACGATTACCGAGATCATCACGGACTTTGAAGCGATCGATTACGACTTCAATGGTGTGTTTTTTCTTTTTATCTAATTCAGGTGGCGTATCGATATCAATGATCTCACCATCGACACGCGCACGTACGAAGCCTTGACCTTGTAATTGTTCAAATAAATTACTGTATTCGCCTTTGCGTTCACGCACCACAGGCGCAAGTAGCATCAGCGCTGTACCTTCATCGAGCACTTTTACTGCATCAACCATTTCTGAGACTGTTTGCGCGACCATCGGCAAGTCATGTTCAGGGCAATATGGCGTTCCAACACGTGCGTAAAGCAAACGCAAATAGTCATAAATTTCGGTAATTGTCCCGACAGTTGAACGAGGGTTATGGCTGGTTGACTTCTGCTCAATTGCAATTGCAGGTGATAAACCTTCGATTGAGTCAACTTCAGGTTTTTCCATTTGCGAAAGGAATTGGCGTGCATAAGCTGAAAGTGATTCGACATAGCGACGCTGACCTTCAGCATATAAAGTGTCAAATGCAAGGGATGATTTTCCTGAACCTGAAAGCCCTGTGATCACCACAAATTTGTCACGTGGAATATCGAGTGACACATTCTTTAAATTATGGGTACGTGCGCCTCGAATACGGATATGACTTTGGCTCATGAAAACATCTCAGTAATGTGCAAATAGAAGATCAAAATACATTGAACAGCAATCTCATAGATCATTCATTATTTAAGTTGAATGTATTGAAAGAAAGCTCAGTACTAATCAATTTAAAATAATTTCTGAGCAGCATTTTGCTGTTGAATGGGTCTTATATGATAGCGCCTTAAAATTGTTCAAGTGGTATAAAAATATTTAAAACGACAAATTGTGACGGTTAAATCACATTTATAACGAGTATCACATCCTGACCGAGTTGTATTTTTATCATTCCTTTTCTGATTTTACTACCGTAAAGCTATTGCAGAATAAAAATACATAAATTTACTACATGACTGGTCTAATATTAATTTATGGTGTGGCTATGAAACAATCAATCAAGAGTGAAGCAACTCGACAACATATCTTGGATACTAGTTTTGAATTGTTATTGCGTAAAAGTTTTGTGGAAGTTGGTTTACAAGAAATTTTAAAAGCCTGTGGCGTGCCAAAAGGTTCGTTCTACCAGTATTTTGCGTCTAAAGAGGCATTTGGTTGTGCCCTATTAGAACAGTACATGGCGGATTACAAAGTACGGGTCGAACAGCTTTGGCAGCATACTGAACAAAGTGCGTATGCACGTTTAAAGGCTTTTGGTAATAGCTTGGAAAAAGCCCAACTCACTAAAGTTTTAGCGCAGAACCAAGGTCTTTATAATGGGTTTCTTGCAGCAGGTTTGTTTTGGGCACTCATTGCACCTGAAACCTATGCGGTGGCTTTGGCAAATTTCTTTTTAGTGTGTGTGTTGATTGCAGGTATTTATGGTGCTTTGACGGCAAGCAAAAAAATTATTTATATCCAATCTGTACCCGCATTGCTTGCCTTAATTGCGGTTAACTTTTTTTAAGCAATTAAAGGTATTCACTCGATCTGATTTATGTTTTAATGCAGCCAGTTTGAGATGAGCCTCATACAGTATATCGGACAATACGATATACGACTAAGCCCCTATGAGGGGCTTTTTTATGTCTGTGAAAAATGTAAATGAAGGTCTGATAGACGATTAAGCTTGATCTAAACCTAACCATTGGCGTTGCTGATACGCGCTGTCCCAAAACAACCATTCTAATTTAGCACCCATGGTATAGGCTGCATGCATTTTTGCTAAGGTATCTTGATCACAACGTGCTGCCACTTTATCTACAGTTGCAATCACATTGCGCACTGCCGTATTAAATTCTTCACCTGCATAGGTATCAATCCATGCTTGATATGGATTATTAGGAACTGATTGGTTTACGATGTCTTTACCAACCTCAGCATAAATCCAAAAACAGGGAAGCAATGCTGCCAAAATCACAGGATAACTTTCTGACCAAGCTGTTGCGGTTAGGAAAGAGGTGTAATGGTGGCAGGCAAGTGTTAATGGTGTGCCTTCAAACTCAGCCTTGCTGACATTAAACTCCTGCATAAAATCACTATGCAGGCTACGTTCTACAATAATCGCAATTTTTGCTGCTTCCGAAAATTGAATCACATCATCTGCTTCATAGGCTTTTGCCGCAGCTACAGCAAGCGCACGACCATAAGCGAGTAAATAGTGAGCATCTTGAATCACATAATGACAAAATGCTTTACGATCTAAAGTACCCTTAGCTAGTTCTTGATTGAATGGTAGAGCTAATATTTTTTGATATAAATCGTGATTACGTTGCCATACATCTTGAGAAAACGTCATGAAATGAACCTATTAAAGTACATATAAAAGAAATCTTTCAGCACTATAACAGAGTCTGGTTTGGATGGTTTCTTTTGCCAAACAAGTCCAACAATCTTTTCTCTTTTTGGGTCGAAACTCGCCTACAATAGCTACATTTTTATAACTCAACGATTTCGCATAAGGCTGATCATGAAGCATTTTCGTTTTTCTATATTCTTTACGGTAGTGTGTTTAGCACTATCTGCCTATTGGGGCTACACGCATGGCCCTGAAGCAGGCGTAGCTACGATGCTTAAAGCATTGACCATTACTGCGATTTTGGCCGTAATGGAAGTTTCGCTATCCTTTGATAATGCTGTGGTAAATGCTTCGGTATTACGTAATTGGGATCATTTTTGGAAAATGATTTTTTTAACGGTGGGTATTCTAATCGCCGTGTTTGGAATGCGTTTGATTTTCCCTGTCGTTATTGTTGCTGTGACGGCAGATATGGGCATGATTGAAGTCGCTAAAATGGCATTGAATGATCCAAAAACCTATTCAGAGCGTTTAATGGCACATCATGCTGAAATTTCAGCGTTTGGTGGTACTTTCCTGTTAATGGTGTTTTTAAACTTCTTCTTTGATGATGGTAAAGAAACCCATTGGTTTAAGTGGTTAGAAGCAAAATTAGCAAATTTAGCCAGTGTACCCGCCATGTCTGTTTTTCTCGCCTTGATTGCCATGATTATTATGGCAGCCAATGTTGAAGAGTCTGTACGTTTGGCTGTGACCATGGCAGGGATCTGGGGTATTGTCGTATATATTGGCGTACAGGTGCTTAGTCATCTCCTCGGTGGTGAGCCAGAGATTGATGAAAATGGTAATGCGGTTACGCATGATGCAAATGGCGCTGCTTCAGGTGTCGTGAAAGCTGGCTTTGGTGGTTTTTTATATCTTGAAGTCCTAGATGCATCGTTCAGTTTTGATGGTGTGATCGGTGCATTCGCGATTACCAGTGATGTTGTCATTATCATGTTAGGTCTTGCGATTGGCGCAATCTTTGTCCGTTCAATGACCATCTATCTTGTTGAAAAGGGCACGTTAGATGCTTATATTTTCTTGGAACATGGTGCGCATTATGCGATTGGTGCTTTGGCATTTATCATGATCGCAAGTGGTACAGGTTTACATGTACCTGAAGTTGTAACAGGCCTGATCGGGGTTGCCTTTATCGTTTGGGCCGTGATCGCATCTATTCAATATAGCAAGCGAGAACAGAAAGCTTCTTAAGTTTATTTTCAGCTAAGTGATATATTTTAAATAAAGGAGCACGATTTGCTCCTTTATTTTTTCTCCTAAAGATTGTGTTTTTCATAATCTACTTACAACCTTGTTAAGCGAATCGCTTATAATTCGCTAAGCCAGTTATAGTGTCTTATCAATAATGAATGCTTTAGAACGCCGTTCAACTTTTGCCTTAAGCAGCATTTTTGCCTTACGCATGTTGGGTTTGTTCATGATTATTCCTGTCTTTTCAGTGGCAGGACAATCTTATCAATATGCCACGCCTGCCCTCATTGGTTTAGCTGTAGGGGTCTATGGTTTAACACAAGCAATTTTGCAGATTCCGTTTAGCTTGTTGGCTGATCGTTTTAGTCGTAAACCATTGGTTGTACTGGGTTTGCTCTTATTTGCGATTGGTGGTGCGATAGCAGGTTTATCTGACACAATTTATGGTGTGATTATTGGTCGTGCGATTGCAGGTGCAGGTGCAGTTTCAGCCGTAGTCATGGCTTTACTGGCCGATGTGACCCGTGAAGAACAGCGGACTAAAGCCATGGCAGCGATGGGGATGAGTATTGGCTTGTCTTTCGTAGTGGCATTTAGTTTAGGGCCTTGGCTCACTAGCTTAGTCGGTATTTCTGGACTATTTTTCGTGACAACGATTATGGGATTGGCTGCGATTTTGATGTTATTGCTCGTGCCTAAAGTCACACGACATCATCGCAATTTCCAACAAGGTTATTTATCACAGTTGAAACAAGTCATTCAAATGGGCGATTTGAATCGCTTACATGTCTCTGTTTTTTCTCTGCACTTATTGCTCACGGCAATGTTTATTTATATTCCTTCTCAGTTGATTGAATATGCACAAATTCCACTGGCAAAACATGGTTTGATTTATTTGCCATTATTGGTGCTGAGTCTGTTCTTTGCTTTCCCAAGTATTATTATTGCTGAAAAATATCGCAAAATGCGTGGTATTTTCTTGTCAGCAATTGCTGGAATTATTGTGGGTTTACTGATTCTTATTTTTGGTTATGAATCGAAATATGTATTGCTCGCAGGGCTTGGTATTTTCTTTATCGCCTTCAATGTCATGGAAGCGTTATTGCCATCTTGGTTATCGAAAGTTGCACCTATTCAATCTAAAGCAACTGCGATGGGAATAAATGCCAGTAGCCAATTCTTAGGTGCTTTTTTTGGTGGTACTTTGGGTGGACAGCTTCTGATGTTACAGAATACTGCACTTGGCTGGAGTGTCCTCTCTGGGATTGCTATACTTTGGTTGTTGGTCAGTTTTGGGCTGGCTCAACCTCGATATTTGTCTTCAATTGTGTTGCCTCTACCTCAAATGACACAAACGGATGAATGGACTTCAAAATTGTTGGCAATTCGTGGTATTGAAGAAGTCGTGGTGATGCCTGAACAACAAGTTGCTTATATTAAAGTCGATAAACAGTGTATAGATGATGCTGGACGACAAGATTTAACGCACTTGATTGGCAAAGAGGTAGCCATTTAAACATAACTCTTATAAAGTAAAACATAGAAATATATAGGATGAAGACAGCTAATGCGTGGTGTGAATAAAGTTATTTTAGTAGGTACTTTGGGTAAAGATCCTGAAACCAAAACTTTTCCAAATGGTGGATCCCTGACTCAATTTTCGATTGCAACAAGTGAGTCTTGGACAGATAAGAATACAGGCGAGCGTAAAGAACAAACAGAATGGCATCGTATTGTGTTACACAACCGTTTAGGCGAAATTGCACAGCAATATTTGCGTAAAGGTTCAAAAGTTTATATCGAAGGTTCATTACGTACTCGTCAATGGACAGATCAAAACGGTCAAGAGCGTTACAGTACTGAAATTCGTGGCGATCAAATGCAAATGTTAGATACGCGTCAACAAAGCGAACAAGGCGGTGGTGACTTTAATCAACCACGTTTTAATAACAACAATAACCAAGGTGGTGGTTACCAAAATACGGGTTATAACAACAACCAAAATGGTTATGGTCAGGGCGGAGGTTTTGCTGGCGGTAATCAAGGTAATTATGCTGGTAGTCCACAAGCAGGAAATGGTTTTAATACACCAAAATCAGCACCTCAGCCTGCGACTGCCCCTGCTGATTTAGATGATGATTTACCATTTTGACACCTACTAGAGACCATGTTTTGTAAAGTTTATAAAATTATTCTTTATTAGTAGTTAGTTACAAAAGAAATTTACAGACACTAGAAATAGTTCTGTAAATTTTTTTAATTATATTTTATGATATTTAACACTTAGATATTTTGTTAAATTTAATCATGATGTCTGTTAAAAGATTTGTAATGAGTAGTGGTGAGAGATTCGCTGTTCTTTTGAATAGTGATGGTGTTCCTATGACTTATCCAAATTTATATACGATCATTCATCTAAGAAATCGTGGTCAATCAATCAATACAATTTCTGCTATTTTGGAAGATATTAAGTTGCTCTTTCAGTTGTTGGATAAGTTAGGAATTGACTTGGAACAAAGGATAAAAAGTAAAGATTTTTTAAAATTAAATGAAATCGAAGCTTTAGTAAATTTAACCAGTTTCAATCGCAGTCGATTAGGTGGGGCAGATTCAAAAAAAAAGATCATAAGTTTTCCAAAAAGTAATAATAAAGAGCGATCTAGAGCAAAATTGGTTGTTACGCAGGACTATGTATCTAAACAATTAATATATAGGCGGTTAACTAATTTTGCTGAATATATTGGATGGTTTGAGACGCATCTTCATTCATCAGCAATAACAAGTACAAAACGTTTGTTAAAATCTCGTAGACCTCGTAAGTCCATGGATATTCAGTCTGAATACAAATCTTTTGATAGTGATCAATTAAATAAAATTTTCAAGGCGGTTGATCCTGATAATCAGAATCGTATCTGGACTTCAGATTACCTTACTTATAGAAATGAGCTAATTATCTATTTGTTTTTATATCTTGGATGTCGTAAAGGTGAATTATTAAATTTAAAAATTACAGATATAACTCCCTCTCAAGGTGTTACATCATATCTTACTATTAGGCGTAATCCTCATGATGGTAGTGATTCTAGGCTATATCAACCTTTGGTTAAAACTAGAAGTCGATCAATTGCAGTCAATCAAAACTTAAAGAAAAAATTAGAAACTTACATTTTAAATTATAGATCAGCCATACCGCATGCAGAGCTAACAGACTTTTTGATTTTATCAAATAAAGGTAAACCTTTATCAATAAAAGCTCTAGATAAAATCTTTTCTGAAATTTCTAAAGTTGTTCTATTCAATGTACATGCACATGCATTTAGACATACTTGGAATGACAAATTTTCTGAGAAATCTCAACTTTTAGTGGCAACAGGTCAAACGACTGAAGCTCAAGTTGAAAATGATCGTGCTTATCTAATGGGATGGATACCTAACTCACAAAGCGCAAGAAGATATTCAAGGCGTGCAGAGAATAAGCGTGCCGTAGAGGTTGGCTTAAGTATCCAAGAAAAATTTGAGGATGAAAATGAATAAATCAATTCGAATCGATAGTTTAGATAAGTCGCAAAATACTTTTACCTCATTCAAAGGTTATGAGTTTAGTATCGATGATCAGAAATGGGTATTAGATATCAATAAAACTATAGATATCTCTCGTATACGAAATTTTGAGTTTTCTGTCCAATCTGATGTAGTCATGACTTTGGTTCATTTTGCTAAGTATAGTTCAAGTTCACATACAGCAAACATGTGCGAATATATTGGTAAATATTTTGATATTACAGGAGAGGATCATTTTTCAATTAAAGGTCTTTTAAATTATAAAAATTTTTATTCGGCAAAAAAAGATGAATACAAAGTAGCTATGCTACGAGTCTTTTTGAAGAAACTATATGATTTAGGTTATTCCTCAGTAGATGATGAAGTTTACGATCTAATGGATTCATGGAGATTGAGTGGCAATGAAAAAGGAGCAGCAGTCCTTTCCCTTGATCCAGATGAAGGCCCATTTAGCCCATTTGAATTTCAAACAATTATCACTAGAACCAATGAATATTTAGCAGAAAATAAGATTTCCTATTATGAGGCTGCTCTAATTCGTGTTTTTTGTGCGACTGGTAGACGACCAATTCAAATTTCAGGATTAAAGGTGAAAGACCTATATGTGTCGGATAAATATAATTTTAATGATACAAATGCAGTTCATATCCTTAACATTCCGAGAGCTAAAGTTAGAGGTGCTAGTGGATTCCGATTTGCTTTTAATGAAGTGGGAATTCGGGAAAGTATTGCGAAAATCTTATTTGAACATATTCAAATTTTAAAACAGAAATTAGCAAAGCAAATAAAGCGAGAAGTATCTGAACAGGAGCTTTCAGAGTTACCAATTTTCTATGATATTAAGGTGTTAGCCAATCTAGATTGGAGCAATGAAAAAGAAATTTCTCAAATTTTGCCAACAGAAATTATTCATTTACCTACTATCAAATTAACTCAAATATTGAGAGATGCTGTTCAAAAACTTGGTGTCCGTTCAAGAGAAACCGGTAAACCAATACATATCACTGCATATCGGTTTCGCTATACGCTTGGAACAAATGCGGCTAGGCAAAAAGCAGGTGTGAATGTCATTGCAAAGCTGTTAGATCATCATGATACGCAAAATGCACACTGTTATGTACAGAGTGTTCCTGAAATTGCACAACAAATCTCATCCATCATGGATGAAAGCTTACGCAAATATGCAGATGCTTTTCAGGGGAAAGTTGTAAAGGATGAGATTGAGGCCCAATCACAAATTAAAGACGCGAATAGAATTTCTTCTGTAGAACAAGATTGTGACGTTGGTTCATGTGGTACAAATCAATACTGCAATGATTATGCACCAATCGCATGTTATCTGTGTAGCAAGTTTATGCCTTGGGCAAAAGCACCTCATCATTTGGTTCTAGAGCAATTAATTAAAGAGCGAGATGATCTAATTAAGATGGGTTGTAGTCTTGAAGTCGCTGCCGTTAATGACCGTACAATTATTGCCGTTCAGCAAGTTATTGATGCTTGTAAGGAGTTCAACCATGGATAATTTAATATATTTTCCATCTGAAAAAATCCAATCTCCTTACTCTGAAATTAAGCGGTTTATTGATTTTGTTAAACAGTTATCTGAATTAAATGAAGATATTAAATTTGATGAGAATTATTGGAAAGGCGAAGTAAACTTTGTCAAAACAGGTATTTCATCCAAAGATAGATCACCTGAAAATCTTTTGCATCATTCAATTTTAGAATTTGCCAAAGCGTATGTTAAGTATCAGAGAATTAAGAGTAAGTTAAAAACCCAAGATGCAATTCTTTCAATTCGGACAATAGAACAAATATGTTTAGACCGATATGGTGAAGTTGATTTAACTAAATTGGTTATTGCAGATTTTGACTTGGCTGCTGAAAATGCAAAAGTAAATTATAAAGCGAGTTCTGCTTACCATGTAGGTAGACAACTAAAGATTCTATTGGATTTTCTTCGCCAATTAAAAATAGTTGCTTTACCAGAATGGAAAAATCCAATTAAAAAACCTGCTGATAAGTCGATTGTGCTAGATGAGGAGTCAGAGGAACATAGAGCATCTAAACTTCCTGATGAGGATGCGATTTTTGCATTAGCTGATATTTTTTCACGCAAAGATTCAGAATTGTCAGATAGAGATATTTTTGTCACCAGTGCTGTGAGTTTGCTTCTAGCTGCGCCTGAGCGAGCATCAGAGCTATTTTTCTTAAAGCATAATTGTATCCACGAGGAAGAAGTCCAAACGCTTTCTAAGAGCAGTTTAGGGCTTATAGCAGATGATTCTAATATTGAGAAAGTATTAGGTATCAGGTGGTATGCTCAGAAAAATTATGGGCATGACATTAAATACATTCCAAGTGCCATGATCCCAACGGTAAAACGGGCTATCGAACGTTTGATTAAGATGTCAGAAAAGTCTAGACATTTAGCATATTTGCTTGAGACAAGCGATAAATTTCCAAGACATGAGCTTTGTCCCAAAGTGCCTGATGATCAATTGTTAAAACGTAGTGAAGTTTTATCGGCAATGGGTTTTGATTTATCATCTTATGAAGATTCATATACTGCAAATAATTCTGGAATAAGTTTTTTAAGAACTCGTGATATACCTATTGATGATTATAAAGTCTGCCTCAACGATTTAAATATTATCTTGCGAAATAGATTGCCAGATGGCTTTCCTTACGTACCTTTTAAAACAGGTAATGGCGTACAGGTTAAATGGTCTGAAGCTTTATTTTGTTGTTTCGCAAACCAATTCCATAGTGGTAAAGCAACTATTTTCTCAGAATTATGGATACCACATATTGATACTTTAAATGAGGACTTATCTCCCACCAAAAAAAAGAAGAAAGGACGTGATGAGTTACGAAATGTTCAATCCATTTTCCAACGATGGGGATATGGTGACTACAGTGTGACTACACATCAATTTAGGCATCTTCTCAATACGATAGCAAATACCAATGGAATGGATAGCATGTTACTCGCTAAATGGTCAGGGCGGGCTGATATGAAGCAAAATCGAGTATATGACCATACTTCGGTTGAAGATCGTAATTTTAGCTTAATTGAGATGCAGAAAAATGAGGTTGGTACAGTAAATACTGATAGTACATTTACATTCCAAATAGCTACACCTCGAACTCTACAAGAGCTAAATACCAAAACAACATTGTCTATGCACACTACCGAGTTTGGATTTTGTACACATTCTTATATTGATGAACCCTGCCTAAAGTATAGAAATTGTCTTAATTGTACGGAACATGTCTGTATTAAGGGGGATGAAGAAAAGAAAAAACGGCTTCAAGATCGACTTAGAAAAGAAAAAATCTTATGGGCAAAGGATAAGGAAGCTGTTAGTAAAAATGTAACTGGTGCAACGGTCTGGTTGGGGACTAGAGAGCTTACGATTAAACGTTGTGAACAGTTAATTGCCCTACTAGATGATCCAAACATTCTTGATGGAACGCCTTTAAGTTTGCCGCCTTCGGAAGATGTTACACATCTTGATTTAGCGTATCAAAAAGCAGGTCGTAAACGTATCCCCGTTATTGAGAATACTCAACGGAAAAAGATAGAGGATGAACCACATTTGCTCAGTCCTGCATTGCAAATGGATTTATGGATTTGATATGGCACAGCATTTAACCGATAAAGACATTGAGAATATAGTTGAGCTTCTTGATTATTGGCCTTTAGATCAGAAATTGACTTGGGAGCGGCTATGTCAGGCCATTGAGCTACAGCTCGAATTTGTGCCTGCACCAACTCGTCAAACTTTACAGAAATATGTGCGTATTAAGACTGCCTATGATCAATGCAAAAAACCACAAGTGTCAAAGGTTAAAAGCATTACAACACAGAAACTACCTGCTAGTTTAAAAATTGCTCAAACTAAAATTGAAGCTTTGGAGGTTAAGAATGCCAGACTGGAAAAAGAGAACGCTTTGTTGTTGGAACAGTTCGTAGTGTGGCAATACAACGCCTATAAGTATGGGCTAAGTATTGCTAAACTAAATGAGCCGATGAGTAAAAAAAGTTCTGACTGAATTGGTCAAGGTTGCTTTGCAAAAGGCAACGTAATAATAGATGAACCAGACTAGCAATAAAGTAATCAAAATTGATGTCTACGCTCCTCTTTCTGGATTTTAGGAATTGGAAGACACGATGAGAATGAGGAAATAATGGATATTAAACCAATTAGAAGTGATGATGATCTTACGAATGCTTTTATTCGCTTAGAAAATATCTTTCAGGCAGATGAAGGAACGCCTGAAGCTGAGGAAATGGAAATTTTAGTTAATCTTATTGAAGCTTATGAAGACAAATATTACCCAATCTAATGTAGAGTCTAAAGTAGTGTTAGCAAAATCCTTGCTTAACACTGCGGATCAGCTTGGCCTGAAAGAGGCACAGCTTGCATCTGTGATTGGGGTGCATTGTGACACTATCAGTAGTTTTAAAGCCAATCCTGAACTCGACCCTGCGACTAAGCAAGGAGAACTGGCCATATTGCTCATTGATATTTATCGTGCAGTATATGTACTCAGTGGTGGAGATTCAGAATGGATTCACTACTTCATGAATTCCTATAATGAAGCGACCAAAGGAGTTCCAATTGAGCAGATTCAAACTATTAGTGGCTTGACCACAGTGCTACATTTTGTTGACTCAGTTCGAGCGAAAATGTGATTTCTATAAAGAGATTATGTGTATTAGAATTTAATTCTATTGTTATGAAACTCTGAGAGATGCAGCATGGTTAAACGTTTTAAAGACTTTATGACTGAAAATCGCAAGCCTCGTCCTCCTTCGATGAGTCAGGTTGTGCCAATGCAATTTGGAGATGATGAAGCTTCAATGCGTGTAATGATGCATGCCGCTAATCGTGTAATAAGTAAGCATCTAGTTGAACTTAAAAAGCTTGCCTACAAATGACATCAACTTTTGTCGTTACTGCCCATGATGTAATCTTATACATGGCTCAGGCGGTAAAATGTACAGTCTAAAGCCTAGATAATATGTGTATTTAATAATTCTTCTTTTTCACATACTGTTCTTATTTTTATTAGTAGAAAAATTCAAAAACCTTATATTTCCTAATGCCTTTTTTATAAATATGTTAAATTTCACATCAATATATTTTTTAAATTTTAGTGTAAAAAACACTTAAAATTTTTGGAGCTTATTCAGAATGTCAGCTTTAACTAATTTACTTCAATCTATCGAAAAAATTACACTTACAAATAGAGATAAAGGCACTTCATTTGAAAATTTGATGGTTCAATATTTTTTGAATGAGCCTAAATATGCTGAACTTTACACAGAAGTTTTGTCTTATGCAGATTGGGTGGAAAAGTACGGTGAAAAGTTAAATATTACTGATAAACGTGACTATGGTATTGATCTAGTTGCGGTAACGATGGGTGGTGAATTTCATCCAATCCAGTGTAAAAATTACAACACTACAAAAATTCAGAAGAAAGACATTGATAGCTTTTTAGGCGGCTCTGGTAAATCTTATTTTGCGTATCGCTATATCGTAGCCTCAACGGATGATTGGACTGATAATGCTAAATCGTCTTTAGTTGATGCAAATCCACCTGTTGCAACTATTTCATTATTAGATTTAGAAGGCAGTTTAATTGACTGGTCACAGTTTAATTTTGATTCAAATGTGAAGCCTATATTTCGTAAAAAAAATAGTTTAAGAGATCATCAACGTCCCGCATTGTCGGCAGTCAAATATGGATTAGCTGAGGCAGATCGTGGCAAGCTTATTATGGCCTGTGGTACGGGTAAGACCTTTACCTCTTTGCGTATTGCTGAGGAACTGGCAGGTCGTGGTAAAAATGTATTGTTTCTAGTCCCTAGTCTTGCATTACTTAGTCAAACGCTTGATGAGTGGACTCAACAAACATCATTAGGTATCCGCAGTTTTGCAGTTTGTTCTGATAGTGATGTTGGTAAGAAAAAAGATGATGACAATATTGTAGTTGGGATTAGTGACTTAAAATTCCCTGCTACAACCAACCCCCAAAGTTTAGTTAAGGCATTTAAGGCAAGAGATTTATTTAAACCGAATGAAGCGAATGAGGACATGAATGTGGTTTTCTCAACCTATCATTCAATTGATGTCATTGCAGAAGCTCAAAAAGCAGGATTCCCTGAATTTGATTTAATTATTTGTGATGAAGCACACCGTACCACAGGTGCAACTTTTGAGGGAGATGATGAATCCAAGTTTGTGCGTATTCATAATAATGATTATGTACAAGGCAAGAAACGTCTATATATGACAGCTACTCCTCGTATTTATGGTGATACAGCTAAAGAAACAGAAGGTGTGACACTTTGCTCAATGGATGATAAATCGCTGTATGGTGACGATCTATATGTCATCACATTCTCGCAAGCAGTAAAAATGGGCATTTTATGTGACTATAAGGTAATTGTACTTGCTGTTGAAGAAAGTCATATTAATCGTCAATTACAAGGCTTATTAAAAGACGAAAATAACTCTCTAAAAGTTGATGATGCTGCAAAAATTGTTGGCTGTTGGAAGGCCCTCGCTAAACACGGTTTATCTAATCCAGATGGTACAGCAGCAAAGCCAATGGAGCGTGCGGTTGCCTTTTGTCAGGTGATTGAAAAAGAATATAAAGGTAAAAAACATAAAGTTAGTTCTAAGCAAATTACTGAAATGTTTAGTGCTGTTGTTGAAGCATATCAACAAGCAGAAATGGATCATTTATATAGAACAGAAGAAGACCCTTATATTGATCCTTCATTAAAGCTAAATTGCCATGTGAAACATGTTGATGGTGGTATGAATGCAACCGAAAAGAAAGAAAAAATTACTTGGCTAAAAGAACAAGCACCTGAAAATACCTGTCGTATCTTGTCTAATGTACGCTGTTTATCAGAAGGTGTGGATGTTCCATCACTTGATGCCGTTCTTTTCCTGACCCCACGTAACTCACAAGTCGATGTAGTACAGTCTGTTGGACGTGTAATGCGTAAAGCGGAAGGTAAGCAACTTGGTTATGTCATTTTACCAGTCGTAATTCCTGCGGGTGTAGAGCCTGAACAGGCGTTAAATTCTAATGAAGCCTACCGTGTGGTATGGCAAGTGCTTAACGCTCTACGTGCGCATGATGACCGCTTTGATGCGATGATCAACAAGTTAGAGTTTAATGGCAAAGACGTATCTCGCATGGAAGTTATTGCGGTTGCTGATAAGGTTGTTAAAAAGGCTAAAAAAGCCAAACCCAAAGGTGGTGAGGGTGAAAAAAACACAACAGGTTTAAGTGAAGGTAAAAAACAAAGAGGCACAGCACAAGCCAGAGGCGGTTCGTCTATTGGTACAGCAGCAACTCCAATTCCAGTTCAAGAGGAAATGGTATTTGAAGTTGGCGAGATTGAACGTGCTTTATATGCCAAGATCGTAAAAAAATGCGGTAATCGCCACCATTGGGAAGATTGGGCAAGTGATGTAGCGAAAATTGCTAAAACTCATATTGACCGTATTCAAGCCATTCTTGAAAATCCTGCTAATACGAATGAAATTTCGGCATTTAATGAATTTGCACATGAACTACGTGATGACTTAAACAATAGCGTATCTGATGCTGAAATCATTGAAATGTTGGCACAGCATTTAATTACTAAACCTGTATTTGATGCACTCTTTAAAGACCATAGCTTTGCTGAACACAACCCAATGAGCTTGGCAATGCAAAAGGTGCTAGATGCGCTGAATGAGCATCACTTAGAAAAAGAAGCGGATACGCTTAATTCCTTCTATGAATCAGTCCGTATGCGAGCAGAAGGCATTAATACTGCCGAAGGTAAACAAAGCATTATTTTAACGCTATACGATTCATTCTTTAAAAATGCCTTCCCACGTATGACCGAGAAACTAGGGATTGTTTATACACCTGTTGAAGTCGTGGATTTCATTATCCATAGTGTCAATGATGTACTCAAAAGTGAGTTTGGTAAAACCTTTGCTGATGATAATGTGCATGTACTCGATCCATTTACGGGTACAGGTACGTTTATCAACCGTTTGCTTCAATCAGGTTTAATCCCTGCGGATCGTTTAACGTATAAGTATAAGAATGAAATTCATGCCAATGAGATTGTTTTATTGGCGTATTACATTGCATCAATCAATATTGAAACCGTATATCACGATCAGATGAAAACGGTTAATCCCGATCTACAATATGCACCTTTTGAAGGTATCTGTTTAACCGACACTTTTGAAATGTATGAAAAAGATGATCTTGTAAGTAAGGTACTAATTGATAATAGTGAAAGACGTAAACGTCAAAAAGAGTTAGATATCCATGTAATTATAGGTAATCCACCTTATTCGGCAGGGCAAGAATCAGCCAATGACAATAATGCGAATGTTGCTTATCCATATTTAGATAAACGGATTCAAGATACATATGCTGTGGATTCAAGGGCGACTTCAACAAAAAATCTAATGGATTCATATATTCGAGCAATTCGTTGGGCTAGTGACCGTATCAAAGACTGTGGTGTGATTGGCTTCGTGACGAATGCGGGATATATTGATTCAAACTCAACAGATGGTTTACGCAGGTGTTTAGCAGATGAATTTAGTTCTCTTTATTTATACCACTTACAAGGTAATTCAAGAAGAAGTGCTGGTGAATTAGCTAAAAAAGAAGGTGCAGGTATTTTTGAAATAAGAACACCTGTTTCTATTGCAATTTTAGTTAAAAATCCAAATGTACAACAAAATGGTCAGATATATTTCCGAAAAATTGAGGATTATTTATCTAAAAAAGAAAAATTAGAAAAAATATCTGCTCTTGTAAGTATCAATGGCATTACAGCAATTGATGGTTGGGAAAAAATCATACCTGATATTCATAATGATTGGGTAAATCAGCGTGATGATAGCTTTAATAAGTTTATTGAAATTGGAAATAAGAAGGATCAAACGAGTATTAAAATATTCGATATTTTTTCACTCGGACTAGCAACAGGTAGAGATGCTTGGATATACAATTCATCTAAATCAAAATTGGTAAATAATGTACAAAGATTTATCAAATTTTATAACTCTGAGGTTTCTAGATATTCATCTAGTGATAAAAAAATAGAGATAGATAAATTCATTCAAATTGATACTACTAAAATTAGTTGGAATCGTAATTTACTTTCAGACATAAAAAAACTGAAACGTTTTTCTTTTCAAAGTAATGAGGTTATTTACGCTCTTTATAGACCATTTATAAAGCAAAATTGCTATTTTTCCAAAGATTTAACAGCAATGCTATATCAAACAAAAAAACTTTTTCCAGAAAAAAGTCTTTCTAATTTAGTTATTTCTATATCAGGGTTAGGTGGGAAAAAAGGTTTTTCAGCTTTAATTTCAAATATACTTTTAGATTTAAATTTAATGGATGCAGGGGCACAATGCTTCCCACTTTATCTTTATGAAGAAGATTCAACTGATGTGTGCTTAAAAAACAGGAGGGTTTAACTTGGTAAACTATACATACTCATTAGGAGTTTACCATGAGCAAGAAACAGAA
>NZ_JAMFKZ010000030.1:0-25538 GCF_023488045.1 Acinetobacter sp. ANC5681 | reverse complement strand
TCTGTTTCTTGCTCATGGTAAACTCCTAATGAGTATGTATAGTTTACCAAGTTAAACCCTCCTGTTTTTTAAGCACACATCAAGTGGTATTGAGGTTCAAATTGGTGGATCAAATCATTATTTAATAATTAATTCCTTTTCCGATAATTTAATTGAACTTAAAGAAAACCCGCTCTAAAGCGGGTTTTCTTTTGAAATTAGATCAGCTTAACCAATCAATTTCTTCATCAATTCATTCACTTGTGCAGGGTTGGCTTTACCTTTTGCTGCTTTCATGACTTGACCAACCAGACCGTTAAAGGCTTTTTCTTTACCAGACTTGTACTCTTCAACCATTTTTTCATTGGCTGTAAGCACGTCTTTGATAATCGCTTCAATCGCGCCTGTATCGGTTTCTTGCTTTAAGCCTTTCTCAGCAATAATGTCATCCGCAGATTTTCCTTCTGCTTCCCACATAAAGCCAAACACTTGCTTCGCGATTTTACCGTTAATGGTGTTATCCACGATACGTGCGATCATGCCACCCAATTGCTCAGCGGAAACTGGAGAGTCAGCCAACTCTAGGCCTGCTTTGTTTAAAGCACCTGAGAATTCGCCCATCACCCAGTTTGCAGAGACCTTACCTTGCGCAGCACCGCCAGCAGCAGCGACAACAGCTTCGTAGAAGTCAGCCATTTCGCGTGACAGCGTCAATACGTGTGCATCGTATTCAGTTACACCGAAGTCAGCCATAAAACGGGCACGGCGAGCAGCAGGCAACTCTGGAAGCGCAGCACGTGCCGCTTCAATCTGTTCATCGGCAATGATCACTGGCAATAAGTCTGGATCAGGGAAGTAGCGATAGTCGTTCGCTTCTTCTTTCGAGCGCATGGAACGGGTTTCCATCTTGTTCGGATCGAACAAACGGGTTTCTTGGTCGATCGTGCCGCCATCTTCCAAAATTTCCATTTGGCGTTCAATTTCAACATTGATCGCTTGCTCAATGAAACGGAATGAGTTGAGGTTTTTCAACTCGCAGCGTGTACCAAAAGGTTGACCCGGACGACGTAATGACACGTTACAGTCGGCACGGAAAGAGCCTTCAGCCATGTTCCCGTCAGAAATACCTAACCAACGTACCAAAGTGTGAATCGCTTTAATATAAGCAACCGCTTCTTCAACCGAACGCATATCTGGCTCAGATACGATTTCAAGTAACGGTGTACCTGCACGGTTTAAGTCGATACCCGACATGCCTTCAAATTGGTCATGAATCGATTTACCTGCATCTTCTTCAAGATGGGCACGGGTCACACCAATGCGTTTGGTCGTACCATCTTCCAGTTGAATGTCGATATGACCCAAGCCCACAATCGGATTGTCCATTTGGCTGATTTGATAGCCTTTTGGCGAATCTGGATAGAAGTAGTTTTTACGCGCAAACACAGATGCTTGATCGATATAGGCATCAATACCCAAACCAAAGCGAATTGCAAGATCAACCACTTCGGCATTCAATACAGGCAATACGCCCGGCATGGCTAAATCAACAAGGCTGGCTTGTGTATTTGGGTCTTGACCAAATTCAGTCGATGAACCTGAGAAGATTTTAGACTTTGTGGCAAGCTGAGTATGGATTTCGATCCCGATAACGACTTCCCAACCGTCAATTAACTTTAACTTTTGAGCTTCAGTCATTATGCATTCTCCTCAGCAATTGCCGCACGTTTGGTATGCCAGTCTGTATTTTGTTGATATTGATGCACAATCGAAAGCAATTGTGATTCTGACCAGTAGTTACCGATCAACTGTAAGCCCACAGGCAAGCTGTCTTTATCGAAACCAACAGGTGCGTTGATCGCAGGCAGACCTGCCAAGTTCACTGCAAGGGTATAAATATCGCCTAAATACATTTCAGTCGGACTGAGGTTTGCACCGATCTTATATGCTGTGGTTGGTGCAGATGGTGCAGCAATCACGTCAACATTTTCAAATGCTTTCAAGAAATCTTGCTGAATCAAACGACGTACTTTTTGTGCTTTGACATAGTAGGCATCGTAGTAACCCGCAGACAGGGCATACGTCCCGATCAGGATACGACGTTGTACTTCAGCACCAAAACCTTCTGAACGTGAGCGTTTGTACAAGTCCATTAAATCCACTGGATTTTCACAACGGTAGCCATAGCGTACACCATCGAAACGTGACAGGTTCGAAGAAGCTTCCGCAGGGGCGATCAGGTAGTAAGTCGGTACATAGGCTTCAGTCATGTTGAGATCAATCTCAACCAAGATTGCACCCATCTCTTCAAGTTTTTTCAATGACTCTTCAACGCGTGCTTTTACATCGGCGTCTAAACCTGCCACATTGAAGTATTGCTTTGGAATACCAATGCGTAAGCCTTTGACTGGTGTGCCATTCAAGTTAGCAACGTAATCGTCAACCTCTTTATTCACCGAAGTTGAGTCTTTGGCATCATGACCTGCAATCACATTCATCAAATATGCACAGTCTTCCGCAGAACGTGCCATTGGACCACCTTGATCGAGTGAGGATGCATACGCAATCATACCGAAGCGTGATACACGACCATAGGTCGGTTTTAAGCCTGTTAAGCCGCAGAATGAAGCTGGTTGGCGAATTGAACCACCAGTATCCGTACCTGTTGCAATCGGAGCTAAGTCCGCAGCAACAGCCGCAGCGGAACCACCTGATGAACCACCTGGGACATGATCTAATGCCCACGGGTTACCTGTCGCGCCAAAATATGAACTTTCAGAGGTTGAACCCATTGCGAATTCATCCATATTCACCTTACCTAAAGTCACAAGACCTGCAGCTTTGGCTTTGGCAACGACGGTCGCATCGTAAGGTGAAATGAAGTTATCCAACATTTTTGAACCGGCAGTGGTTTTAATGCCTTGGGTACAAAAAATGTCTTTGTGTGCAAGAGGAATACCTGCCAACACATGTGCATGACCTGACTTAAGTGCAACATCAGCAGCATCAGCTTCAATAAGTGCTTGTTCTGCTGTCACCGTTACATAACTTTTTACTTTCGGGTCAATTTTGGCAATACGTTTTAAATAATGTTCGGTCAATTCGCGTGATGAAAATTGAGCTTGTTTTAGCCCTTCAGAGAGTTCACGGATTGATAAGCGATGTAAATCTGTCATATGAAAAATTTCTTTACATTCTAAATATAAAATATGAGTTAATTGAATAAAAATTATTCAATTACGCGAGGTACGAGGTATAAGCCTGCTTCTGTTGCAGGAGCGACTGCTTGATATTCATCACGATGGTTGCTTTCACTTACAATATCAGCACGTAAAGGTTGCGGATTATCAAAAGGACTTTTCAAAGGCTCAACGTTATCGGTATTAATGCCTTTTAGGCTTTCCATCATGCCAAGAATTTTATTTAAACTTTGAGCATATTCAGTAGATTGCGTGTCATTTAGAGACAAGCGAGCAAGATGTGCAATCGCTGAAACGGTCTGTGCATTTAAGTCCGTTGTCTGCTGAGCATCTGATGATGTAGACATAACTTTACCTAATTCAGTATCAAAAAATTGCAAAATATCGTGCGTTATAATAAGCGATTGACTTGTTCAAAGCATCACATTTCGTTAAAGTTGCCACCTTGCATCCATACAAAGTTTAATTGAGAACGCCCCCGTGATTCTAAAACGACTAATTGGCTTGTTTTCGCCGGATTTAGCCATTGATTTAGGTACGGCAAATACACTTATTTATGCACCAGGCCGTGGCATTATATTAAATGAACCGACTGTTGTGGCGATTCGTCATAGCGGTTCGCAAAAAATTGTTGCTGCTGTTGGTCTTGATGCTAAACAAATGTTAGGTCGTACACCAGCGAATATTTCAGCGATTCGTCCGATGAAAGACGGTGTGATTGCCGATTTTGAAGTCACTGAGACCATGTTGAATCAGTTTATCGGTAAAGTACATGAAAAGCGTTTATTTCCACCAGCACCGCGTGTTGTGGTGTGTGTCCCATGTAAATCGACTCTAGTTGAACGTCGTGCGATTCGTGAGGCTGTATTTAATGCAGGCGCACGTGATGTGCGTTTGATTGAAGAGCCAATGGCGGCAGCGATTGGTGCAGGTATGCCAGTCGAACAAGCATGTGGTTCGATGGTGGTTGATGTGGGTGGCGGTACGACCGAGATTGCGATCATTTCATTACAAGGCTGTGTTTATGCCGATTCATTACGTATCGGTGGCGATGTATTTGATGAGCAAATTATCAATTATGTGCGTAAAGCGCATGGTTGCGTGATTGGGGAAACCACAGCAGAAACCATTAAGAAAGAAGTGGGTATGGCTGTGACTGATGGCAAAACCCTTCAAATCGAAGTTCGTGGTCGTAATTTGGCAGAAGGTGTGCCACGTGCGATTACCGTCACTTCTGATGAAATCTCACAAGCGATTGCTGACCCATTACAAAGCATCGTGAGCGCAGTAAAATCTGCTTTAGAACAAACTCCACCTGAACTTTCTTCGGATATTGCAGAGCGCGGTATTGTGTTGACTGGTGGCGGCGCATTATTGCGTAACCTTGATAAACTGCTGGCGCAAGAAACAGGTCTACCTGTGATTGTTGCGGATGATCCTTTAACTTGCGTCACGCGTGGTGGCGGTAAAGTCTTAGAGTTCTTTGATAATCCGAACCATGACATGCTTTTTGTTGGCTAAATCATAAGGACTAGGCGGTGCAACCGAATCTTTTTTCAAGACAACCGCCATCTTTTCGCTCATTTATTATTGCGGTTATTTCATGTTTGGTGGTGCTTTTCTTTGATTGGCGCATGCCTTATGTGATTCAACCTGCAAGAGATGTCTTGTATGCAGCGTATAATCCAATTTATGCGCTGGCAAGTTATCCTGTATTGTCGCGAGAATGGCTGAACCAACAAACCAAATCTGAAACTCAATTGCGCCGTGAAAATACCGCAATGCAGGCTGAACTGCTTCAAGCTCAAGTTCGACTCCAAAAACTTTCAGAACTCTCCGCGGAAAATAACCGTTTAAGGGGGCTTTTGGATACGCCATTGATTATTGATGGTCGCATGCAAATTGCAGAAGTGATTGGAACCGATGCCGACCCATTACGCCATATTATTATCATTAACCGTGGCTCTGTGGATCACTTAAAAGTTGGACAAACTGTTCTCGATGATAAAGGGATTATGGGACAACTGATTAATGTGTACCCGCATAGTTCTCGTATCATGTTGTTATCAGATAAAGAACATTCGCTGTCTGTGCGTTTAGAACGGACAGGAATGCGTGCGATTGTATCTGGAACAGGTGATTTAGGTCGCCTAAAAATGGAATATGTTCCGACGAGCGCCAACATCCAAGTGGGCGATAAAGTATTTAGTTCGGGTTTGGGCGAACATTTTCCTGCTGGTTATTTGGTGGGTACTGTTTCTAAGGTTAGCCGTCATACTTCAGGTGAGTTTGCAGAAATTGATGTTATTCCTGCGGCACAGCTTGCCAGTGGTCATCATGTGGTAGTGTTATTTTCAGAATCTTTAGCGCAGGAGCAACCTTATGCCGATCGCTAGATTGAGTTTTGAAAAACGTAAAGATCCACTTTGGATGATTATCATCTCAATTATTATCGGGTCAGTTCTTTTAGTTTATCCAATTGCTTACGAAGCTTCAGGATGGCGACCATCAATTATGTTGATGACAATGCTGTTCTGGATTCTTTATCAACCTAGTTGGTGCGGGGTTTGGTTCGCCTTTGGAGTGGGGATTTTCACTGATTTATTGTTAGATGCGCCTTTGGGTTTAAATGCACTAAGTTTTGTTTTGATTACGTTTGGTACGCGTTATTTTATTCGTGAACGTCGAATTTTAACTTTCGCGAACTCATGGGTAATCGCTGTACTTGCAATTATTGCACACTTAACCTTTTTGTGGATGAGTCAAACAATATCGAGTACACATTTTTCAATAGCGCGACATTGGCAACCGCTTGTTAGTAGCGTGATAGGATGGCCGATGGTTTATTACTGCTTACAAAAATGGCGCGTATAATTTTAGCTTCGAGTTCACCTCGTCGCAAAGAACTGCTACAACAGTTAGGTCTGGACTTTGAAATATATAGTCCAGATATCGATGAAAGTGTCCGAGAAAGTGAAATTGTTGAACACTATGTTGAACGATTGGCGAGAGCAAAGGCACATGCTGTTCTTGGTTTATTTCCTGATGCAATTGTGATTGCTGCGGATACCAGTTTAAGTTTTGCAGGTAAGATCATTGGAAAACCACAATCAAAGCAGCACGCATTTGAAATCTGGTCAACAATTTCTGGGCAATGGCATGATGTGTACTCTGGAATTTGTGTGGCAAGCTCTGTCCAATGCTTAAGTAAAGTGGTTAGAACTCAAGTCGAGTTGCAACAGTTAAGTCATACCGAAATGGAAAAATATTGGGCAACGGGTGAACCTGTTGGAAAAGCAGGGGCGTATGCAATCCAAGGGATCGCAGCTCAATATATTCCCCAAATTCGGGGGAGTTATAGTAATGTGGTCGGTTTACCGTTGTACGAAACAGCACTGTTATTAGAAAGCGTTAAAATTTAAAGTAGACACTTTCGGATATAAGAATTTTTATAAAATTTTGAGTGGATTATGGCAGAAGAATTGCTAATTAACGTCACACCGATGGAGTGTCGTGTGGCTTTAATTGAAAATGGTACGGTCAATGAATTATTTGTTGAGCGTACTGTAAAACGTGGTTTAGTGGGTAATATTTATAAAGGTAAAGTGGTACGTGTACTGCCGGGTATGCAAGCTGCTTTTGTTGATATTGGATTGTCTCGGACTGCTTTTTTACATATCAATGATATGGTCTGGTCACGTTCGCAACCTACCCCAAATGTTTTTGAGCTTCTGCATCCGGGACAGATGTTGACGGTTCAAGTGATGAAAGACATGTTGGGAACTAAAGGTGCACGTCTAAGCACAGATCTTTCTATCCCATCGCGTTATCTTGTATTAATGCCTTATGGTAATCATATCGGTGTATCACAACGCATTGAATCAGAAGAAGAGCGTGATCGACTTCGTAGCATGATTGAACGCATTCAGACCGAACACAGCTTACCGGGTAGTGTGATCGTTCGCACCGCAGCGGAAGGTGTAGATGAAGCTTCGATTGCACAAGATATGTGTTATTTGAGTAAGCTTTGGGAATATATTCAACGTAAGCAAAAAGAAGTTGCGACACCTGAACTTATTTTTGAAGAATTACCTTTACCACAACGAATTGTGCGTGATTTAGCCAGTGATGAAACGGCAAAAATTTATGTCGATTCTCGTGAGATTCATGCCAAGTTAAGTGAGTTTGTGCTTGAGTTTGTGCCAACGATTGAAAATCGTCTGATTCACTATCCCGGCGAAAAGCCACTTTTCGATTTGTATAACGTCGAAGAAGATATTCAAAAAGCGTTGCAGACCCGTGTCGCACTTAAGTCAGGCGGCTATCTGATGATAGATCAGACTGAAGCCATGACCACCATTGATGTGAATACAGGATCTTATGTGGGTGGCCGTAGTTTAGAAGACACGGTATTTAAAACCAATATGGAAGCGACACAAGTCATTGCGAGACAACTTCGTCTACGTAATTTGGGTGGCATTATCATTATTGATTTTATTGACATGCAAGAGCTTGAGCATCGACAAGAGGTCATGCGTCAGTTTGAACGTATGCTTGAACGTGATCATGCCAAAACAAAAATCACCCAAGTTTCAGAGTTAGGCTTGGTTGAAATGACACGTAAACGTACACGTGAGTCTTTAGAACATTTATTATGTGAGTCATGCCCAACTTGTCAGGGACGTGGATATGTGAAGACCGCAGAGACAGTATGTTACGAGATATTTCGAGAAATTTTGCGTTATGCCCGTGCATTTGATTCCAAGAGTGGCTTTACTGTCGTTGCACATCCAGCAGTCATTGATCGGCTACTCACAGCAGAAGCCCCAGCCGTGGCCGATTTGGAACATTTCATTAATCGCGTGATTAAATTTCAGGTCGAAAATCTGTATACGCAAGAGCAATACGATATCATTCTGAGCTAAAGTTGTAACAAAATTTCGCTTAATCCTTGTTACAACTGAAATTTTACTTTCTATCATGAATTTTAAATACTAGAACCATAGAATGAGCCATAGGTATCTTGAGTACCTTAGCAAATAATATGAGGTATATAATTATGAATGTGAGCGAAAGATTAGTGAATCATGGTTTTAAGCATGTTTTAGACAGTAATCCAGTCAATACATGTTATATGGTTGATAGCCAAGGTAAAGAGGTCCAAATTACTACGGCAATGATCCGTTTAGCCTGCCATCAACTATTACAGCGTTGTCGTACAATTAAAAAATAAGGGGCGATTTAAAGCCCCTTAATTTTTTCTGTGAATTTAATTCGCAACTTTCTGTTCAGGCAAATCCTGAATGGCCTGTTCAAAACGCTGAATTTCGTCCTCTAAATGCGTAAGAAGTGTCTGCATTTTAGGTACTGTATTACGACATGCAATCAAACCTACTTCTAACTTATCTAAATAACTTGTCATTGTAATATTTAGTGCTTGGCCATCCATGACGATTGAAGCAGGGTAGAGCGCATCCAATTTTGCGCCATTCCAATATAATGGTTCACGTGGACCTGGTACATTCGAAATCACTAGATTAAATGCCTGACGTTTCGGTAACATTCCTGAAGCGATGTTTAAACCTGCTGGTCCATAGACTAATGCACTATAGTTCAGGATTTCATTTGCAGTCATGCGGTTAAAACGCTGCTTTGAATTCTGTACGCTACGGCGAATAATTTCTAAACGTTCAATTGGGTCTGCAATATGAGTGGCTAGGTTTGCCAAAATCATGGTAATACGATTGCTGAAATCAGAATCATCGGTACGCAATGAAGCAGGAACCATCGCAATCAAAGGTTTTTTGGGCAAACTATTTTGATTAATCAAATATTCACGTAATGCACCAGAGCAAACTGCTAGTACTACGTCATTGAGTGTTACACCAAGTGTTTTAGCGATAAGGCGGAAACGTTCCAACTCAAAAGATTGTGCAGCAAAACGGCGAGAAGAACTCACACGTTGGTTTAAGATCGATGGTGGTGCTTGAAATGTTGAGACATAATCAGGGTTTTTCCCGATTTCCTTAAATAAGGTTTGTGAAAGTTCCTGCATCACTTTAGGTGCAACTTCACACTGTGATTTAATCGTATCCAAAACGCCTCTGATTTTACTTGCAGCAGGGGTTTTAGGTGCTTTTAAGCGTTTGGTTCGCTTCCCTTCGACACACCATAATGGTACGACATGCTTTTCATTTGGGTCTTTGGAGAGTGATTTTTCGATCAATCGCATTCCTGCAACACCATCCACCATCGCATGGTGAATTTTGAAATACATTGCAAAACGATTGCCTTCAATGCCTTCAATAATGTCGCATGTCCATAGTGGTTTAGCACGGTCAATCAAGGAACTGTGTTGCTGTGAAATATAGACCAATAGTTCACGAATACGCCCTGGATTTGGTAACGCGATATGACGGAAATGATGATCGATATCGAATTCAGGATCTTCACCCCAGAATAATCCTGTCAGTTGATTGTTAAATGGAGGAACCGGAATACTCTTCGATTGACGGATATCTTGAACAAGATCATGCACGAATGTCGGAGATGCATTTTCTGGGATTTCAAATAAAAATAATCCCCCTACATGCATAGGTTGCTGTCTTTTCTCTAATGAAAGAAAAATAAAATCAATAGGGTGTAATGGGCGCATAGCAGATATAGCCTCTCATTGCATTTTTTATAAGATACTCTTTGAGCTCTTATTAGAATTATTGAACCGTCGTGTAAAGTATATACGGTTTGGTCTGGTTAAAATATGACTTTGTACTGAAGAGTTAGAAAAAATAAAACCACTGATGAATCAGTGGTTTTTATATACCAAATCTGCTAGGAATTATTTTTTCAGATTACCCGAGTGTAATCCGCACTCTTTGTGAGTTGCTTCTTCCCACCACCAACGACCTTCACGTTCATGTTGGTTTGGTAATACAGCACGAGTACATGGTTCACAACCAATTGAAATAAAACCACGTTCGTGCAGCGGGTTATATGGAATTTCCATCATTCGAATATAACTCCATACATCTGCACTGCTCCAATTTGCAAGCGGATTATATTTAATCAATTGCTTGCCTTCACCTGAAAATCCAACATCCGTTTGAACCACGGGAATCTCATTACGTGTGCCTGGACTTTGATCTTTACGTTGACCTGTAATCCAACCATCCAAAGTCGCTAATTTTTTACGTAAAGGTTGTACTTTACGAACGCCACAGCATTCCTGATGACCATCTTCAAAAAAGCTAAACAACCCCTTTTCATTTACTAACTGCTGTACAGCAGCGGATTCAGGGAAGCAAATTTCGATCTTAATATTGTAATGTTTACGCACAGTTTCAATAAATTGATAGGTTTCTGCATGTAAACGCCCTGTATCTAAACTAAATACACGGAATGGTTTACCAAGACGCGAAGCAATATCAATTAATACAACATCTTCAGCACCAGAAAATGAAATTGCAATTTCGCCTTCTTGGCTTAAAGCAAGCTCTAAAATTTCTCGTGGTGATTTATCTGAATATTCAGTAGCGAGCGCATCTACAAGGTCAATAGTCGGAATAACAGTCATAGGTGTTCCTGGCGAAAGGCTTGGGTACAATTGTAAATCATTCTAAGCAAAGCCATTTGCTTGTCTTCGATTTTAATCTTGCAGAATAAAATCGTTTTATTTAACAACAGCGCAAAAAATGAAAATCTTAATGGTATGATACAGCAATTTTTAATCAACATTGGATGCATTCATGGAAATCGTATGCCTAGACCTTGAAGGGGTACTTGTACCAGAAATCTGGATTAACTTTGCCAAGAAAACAGGAATTAAAGAATTAGAAGCGACGACGCGCGATATTCCAGATTATGATGTTTTAATGACTCAACGTTTAAACATTTTAAAAGAGCATGGTTTGGGTTTAAATGATATTCAAGCTGTGATTGCTGATATGGGACCATTTGAAGGTGCAAAAGAATTTGTTGAATGGGTACGTACACATTTTCAACTGATTATTTTATCTGATACTTTTTATGAGTTTGCACATCCATTGATGAAACAACTGGGTTGGCCAACGATTTTCTGTCACAAACTTGAAACTGATGAAAATGGTATGATTACGGCGTATAAATTACGCCAACCTGATCAAAAGCGTCAGGCGGTGAAAGCATTACATGGTTTAAATTTCCGTGTGATTGCTGCAGGTGACTCTTATAATGATACGACCATGTTGGGTGAAGCGGATCATGGTTTCTTATTTGATGCGCCAGAAAATGTGATTGCTGAATTCCCACAGTTTCCACCATTGCATGGCTATGAGGCACTAAAACAGGCGATTCGTGCTGTTTCACAACGCGATATTCCAGAATAATTAAAATTTCTAAGCTTTTTATGAAAGGTAAAGGAAATTTAAAAATAAAAGGCGCTTCTAAGCGCCTTTTATTTTTTTACTATTTATTAGAATTTATAACCAATTTTCAAACCATAAGCGATCGCATCATTATTTTTAAACTCAGCTACGTAGTTAGGCGTATTAAATTGAGAACCTGATTGAGCTTTAGCATCTCCTAACCAGAAATACTTTACACCACCAGCAATAAAGTAATTCGGGGCAGGGCTATATTGAACTCCTAGGCCTACATTCCAATAACCTTCTGTTGGCCCGAGTGTTGTAACTGGGTTACCTGCACCAGAATCCCAACCAACAGATACATTACCAGCCCAATGATCATTGACTTTACGGCCTACGCCAGCAGTTATAGAATATTGGTCATCTGTATAGGCAACCAAATCAAAACCATCTTTTTTACCAGTATTTTTTACAATATCTGATAAAAGTGAAGCTTCGCCAAATTTATAAGGGCGGATTGCAAAGTCTTTCCAATTCACCCAACGTAAGTTCGCAAATGCAATCGTGTTCTCCATGATCCCAGTTTGAAAATCAAGATTAACAGATTGAGGTGTGGTGATTTCTGTTTGACCTTCAGATTTATTAATTTGAATTAAACCCGCATTTAGATCTGCTGATAGAGTCATTCCTGCAATACCATGCTTTTCATAAGCATTCATTTCATGCTTGATTTTTGCACGATATGTTAAAGATGCTTTGAGTGCAATTTCTGGAATTTGATAAGCGACACCAGCTAACCAACCAAGAGCTTCATCACGTCCAGTTTTAAAGTCATAACCACTATAAGCACTGTAACTTACACCACGTAATAATACCGTTGCATCTAATGTTTGATAAACTGCACCTGCATATATGTTCCAGTTTTGATTTGGTTGATAACCTAAAATTAAATTCAAATCTTCAGTATCAACTGTAACTGAAGTACCACCTTTAAATGGAAAAGGGCGACTTTCAATAAAGTTATTTTTGCCTTTGTATTCTGCATCAGCTCCATAAGGTTGGTCATAAATAAGGCCAATAGAGAATTTTTCGGTTGCTTGAAGTTTTAAAGCAGCGTTTGGCGAGTAATAGTTACCTGCCATATTACCAGTGTTATTTTGTGAAGTATCTTTCCCCGATACTTCAGGATCAAGAACGGAGATACCAGCTTCAAAATAATTGCCTGGTTGTAAAAAAGGTGCAATAGATTGACCAGAACGGTCTAATGCTGCTGCAAAAACTGAAGTGCTTGGGAGTAAGCTAAGTAAAAGAGCATGCTGAATCGCATTAAGCTTCATTGATATTTCTCTCATATCGCTTTGTAACAATAATGTTGCGAAAAGTAACACAATTTTTTAAAGCCTAAATATTTTACAAATGTCCATAAATGAACTGATAAAGTCATGGAAATTTCTTGAGTCATGTAATTTTATATACTAGTTAGTTTAATTAATTTTATTATAAGTCATTGATTGTAATTAATTCTCATGGAGAGTATGTTGATTTTTGAGGAACAAATTCAATTGTGAAAAAAAGACCATCTGATGATGGTCTTTTTTTAAGAGCATGGATTAGAATTTATAACCAATTTTCATGCCGTATGCGATCGCATTATTACTTGTAAAATCAGCGACATAATTGTCAGTATTGAATTGAGCACCAGATTGAGCTTTAGCATCACCTAGCCAGAAGTATTTCACACCACCAGAGATAAAGTAGTTAGCTGCTGGACTAAATTGAACGCCTACACCAAGATTCCAATAACCTTCTGTTGGACCAAGTGTTGTAATAGGGTTACCTGCACCAGAATCCCAACCTACAGAAACATTACCAGCCCATTGTTCATTAAGCTTACGTCCAACACCTGCATTTACAGACCATTGATCATCAGTGTAGGCAACTAAATCAAATCCTTTTCCACCAACTGCAGCTGTCGCTGCATTAGCTGCAACACCAAATGCATAAGGACGGATTGCAAAATCTTTCCAATTTACCCAACGAACATTTGCGAATGCAACAGTGTTCGCCATAATACCTGTTTGAAGATCTAAGTTTACAGATTGAGGCGTAGTGATATCTGTAGAACCTGTAGCATTATTTAAAATCGCTGCGATTGGTCCAACACCAGCAGATGATTCATCAATATTAACTTTATGTTTAATTTCAGAGCGATATGTAACAGAAGCTTTTAAAGCAATTTCAGGAATTTGATATGCAGCGCCAGCTAACCAACCAGCAGCAGAATCTTCTGGAATATCGGCATTATAGCCACCAAAAGCATTTATCCCACCATAAGCAGCACCACGTAATTGCACACCACCTTTTACAGTTTGGTATACGCCACCTGCATAAAGATTAACGTTCTTAATCGGTTGAACACCAAAAAGCATAGAGATGTTCTGAGTTTCAACTTCTACTGAAGTTCCTTCAGTGCCATTATGAAACGCGCCTTGTCCTTGAAGTGCAGCAGCAGCACCAGGAAGCACAGCAGGTAATTTTGCGGTATCAGTTGAATAGGTTGCTTTTGCTCCAAATGGTTGATCATAGATCAAACCAAATGAAAGTTGGTCAGCAAGTTGTAATTTTAATGCTGCATGAGCAAATTGATAAGAATCAGCCATTTCACCAACACTAGTATTGGAGAGTAATGGTAGTGCAGCATTCGGGTAATTGGCTTTTGTTGTGCCTGAAACATCTGCATCTAGAACCGAAAGACCAGCTTCAAAATAGTTACCTGGTTGTAAAAAGGCAGATATAGACTGACCTGAACGATCTAATGCTGCTGCAAATACTCCAGTTGCAGGCAGCGTCGCTAAAATCATGGCAGTGCTAAGATGTTTTAATTTCATTTTAAATCTTTCCTTGAACTTCAAGATTTTTTAGGTAGAGAAGCTATCATTGGTAAGCCAAATCATTTACCACACATGATTTGCTATAACTTCATGTAACAAAAATACCATAATTAAAATAAGAGTAAATATTCTAAATGAACTACCCAGTACGATTGATGACATGAAACAGGATAAAAATAATGCTATTTATGTTGGTGTATATTTCTATTTTTACTGGTAATATAGTGATAAATATAGATTATTAACTAAAAACTAGCGTGTTATTTTTTTGCATTTTTTCAAAAAAAAAAATTCCTAAGGTCAAAGATTTTTTGTAAAAAATACATTTTTTTTCTTCATATTTAAAAAATCACTCAATTTTTAGCGATTTAAGATCCATTTTAAGTAAGTTTACGCAAAATTTACGCCTCTTACTTTTTTCAATATAGAGAATTTACGCTCTCAATTTCCATACTAAAGCTGACCTATTTTAAATGGCATTTGCTATGTGGGAATTTATTTCAGTATTTATCCTTTCATTGCTGTTGGCTTATCCGCTAGGACACTATCTTGCGGATGTAATGCAAACCAAACCAATGAAAAGTGACAGCTTCTTTAAGTGGATTGAACAACCAATCTACGCTGTTCTAAATGTGAAGCAAGTGGGCATGAACTGGCGGCAATATCTAGGTGCTTTTGTTCTGAGTAATGTTCTACTGCTTGGGGCGAGTGTTACTATTTTAATGACACAGGCATGGCTACCATTGAATCCTGATCATATTCCGAATATGAATTGGGACTTGGCTTTACACACCACCATTTCATTTCTGACCAATACCAACCAGCAACATTATTCAGGACAGGCTCAACTGTCCTATCTGTCACAAATGACCGTGATTGTGGGATTGCAATATTTGTCGCCGATTATGGGGCTTGCCTTATTGGTGGCTATGTTAAGAGCATTATTTTTACAATCAGCTCAACAACAAGACCTAGATCAAAACAAATGGAATCGTATTAATTTGGGTAACTACTGGATGGATATCATCCGACCACTATTTCGATTTTTCATTCCTTTGGGATTTATTTTTTCTTTACTACTCACTTTTCAAGGTGTGCCAGCAACCTTATCTGCGGGGCCAACAGCGCAAGTTTTAGAGCAAAGCACAAAAGTCAAAACTCAACATATTCCACTCGGCCCAGTTGCACCGATGGTGGCGATTAAACAACTCGGTAGTAACGGTGGCGGTTGGTATGGCCCAAACAGTAGTGTGCCTTTAGAAAATCCAACACCACTGTCGAATGTGATTGAGATGATAGCAATTTTACTGATTCCACTTTCTGCGGTGTTTATGGTTGGACGGTTTATTCAACGTAAAAAACTGATGTGGATGATTTTTGGCAGCATGTTGCTAATGTCTCTTTCTTCAACGCTATTGACCCTGTGGGCTGAAAAATCTTCGCTCACTCCAAATACTGCTTTGATGGAAGGGAAGGAAATGCGTTTCGGTGCTGAAGCATCTGCATTGTGGGGAAGCTTGACTACACAAGTGAATAACGGCTCAGTCAATATGATGCATGACTCTGCCTCACCACTGACGGGATTGGTTGAACTGTGCAATATGTTGATCAATGCCATTTGGGGCGGCATAGGGTGTGGGCTATTACAGTTCTTTATTTACCTATTTCTTGCGGTATTTATTGCAGGTTTGATGACAGGGCGTACCCCTGAATTGTTTGGTCGAAAAATTGAAGTCACTGAAATTAAGTTATTAGCGCTACTGATTCTTTTACAACCTGTGGTGATTCTTGGTTTGACTGCGATTGCTATTGCATTCCCATCCATGACAGGGAATTCCAATCCCGCATTTCACGGCATTAGCCAAGTGTTTTATGAGTATGTCTCCGCGTATGCCAACAATGGTTCGGGTTTTGAAGGTTTAGGTGATAGCACGCTTTGGTGGAACCTAAGTGCCAATGTGGCTTTATTGGCAGGGCGTTATAGCGTGTTGATCATTCCAATCTTAATTGCAGTCAGTTTAGCAACCAAACCGCAAGCAGCCGAAAGCAAAGGTTCTTTACAGATCGAATCTCCAACCTTTGCCCTGACTTTAATCGGGATTGTGTTGATCCTCACCTTGTTGCAATTCATGCCAGTGTTGGTGATTGGGCCAATTGCTGACTATTTATCGATAAAAGTTTAAGCGTGGAGCAAGCACAATGAAACATTCAAATGCGACACAACAGATGGATATCTTGAATAAAGAAATTATTCAGCAAACTTTCCATAAATTGCTACCTCAACACGCGGTTAAAAATCCAGTGATGGCATGTGTGTGGGTAGGAACAGTTTTAACCCTTGTTGCCACTTTGATGGGAAATACCAGTTTAGGTTTTGGTTTAGCCCTAAGCTTGATTTTATTGGTCACGGTCTTATTTGCCAATTATGCCGAGGCGGTTGCAGAAGCTAAGGGACGTGGACAAGCTGCATCTTTACGTCAGGCACGTGAAAACTTAACGGCGAATCGAATTGCCGACCTGAATGCCGTACCGACAGTGATTTCTGCAAATTTACTGAAAAAGGATGATTTAGTTGTCGTCAAAGCTGGTGAAATTGTTCCTGCGGATGGTGAGATTATTCAGGGTTTTGCCACGATTAATGAATCAGCCGTTACAGGTGAGTCTGCGCCCGTACTGCGTGAAGCCAATACTGACCGTTCAGGTGTGATTGGTGGAACTAAGGTTTTGTCAGATGAAATTATTATTCGAGTCAGTAATGAGGCAGGGCATAGCTTCCTAGACCGTATGATTGCCCTAGTTGAAGGTGCTAATCGTCAAAAAACACCGAATGAGATCGCACTGAGTATCTTACTCAATATTATGACCATCACCTTTATTGTAGTGGTGGCAACCTTACCTTTTATTGGTTCAATGGTTGGGATCAAAATCAGTATGGTTTTGCTGATTGCACTGTTGGTGTGTTTAATTCCAACCACGATTGGTGGCTTGCTGCCTGCAATTGGGATTGCAGGGATGAACCGTGCTTTAAAAGCCAATGTCTTAGCCAAATCAGGTAAAGCGGTTGAAGTTGCGGGTGATATTGATGTGTTGCTCTTGGATAAAACCGGCACGATCACCTATGGAGATCGCCAAGCGACTGCTTTTTATCCATTGGCAGGTGTGACACCTAGTGAGTTACGCCAAGCAGCGATGCTGACCTCTTTTGCCGATCCAACGCCTGAAGGGAAGTCGGTCATCAGCCTTGGGAAAGAATTAGGTGAAAGTATCCAAGAGCCGAAAGATGCCGAATTCATTCAGTTTAGTGCCTCAACTCGTCTTTCAGGAGTAAATCTAGCAACTGGACAAACGATTCGTAAAGGTGCTGTCGATGCCATTCTTAACTTTACCCATCAAAATATTCAAGACAACATTAAGCTTAAAACTCGTGTAGAGCAAGTGGCTTCTAAAGGTGCAACACCACTCGTAGTGGCTTCGAATCACAATATTTTGGGTGTGATTGAACTGTCGGATGTGATCAAACAAGGCATTAAAGAACGTTTTGCACTGTTACGTGAGATGGGCATCAAAACCATTATGGTCACAGGAGACAATCCATTGACTGCGGCTGCGATTGCGGCCGAAGCAGGGGTGGATGACTATATTGCAGAAGCGAGACCTGAGGACAAATTGGCGTGTATTCGTAACGAACAAGCAGCAGGAAAATTAGTCGCAATGGTGGGTGATGGCACCAACGATGCACCAGCCTTGGCACAGGCAGATATTGGTTTAGCTATGAACTCAGGTACTCAAGCAGCCAAAGAAGCGGGCAATATGGTGGATTTAGATTCTGATCCAACCAAATTGCTAGATGTGGTCGAAATTGGTAAGCAACAATTGATTACTCGTGGAGCATTAACCACTTTTTCTTTGGCAAATGATGTATCTAAGTACTTTGTCATTTTACCTGCATTGTTTGCGGTGGCAATTCCACAACTTGGGGTATTGAATATTTTGCAACTTAGTAGTCCAAGCAGTGCCGTGATTTCCGCTTTGATCTTTAATGCCTTGATCATTCCAATGCTGATTCCATTGGCACTCAAAGGTGTTCAATTCAAACCTGCCAGTGCGCTGCAATTGTTACGCCGTAATATGCTGATTTACGGTGTAGGTGGGGTCATTTTTCCATTTATTGTGATCAAGCTGATTGACCTTGTTGTGTCTTTGTGGATTTAGGAGTGAGAAATGAATACTTTATTGAAGCATGAGCAATTGAACCAAAAAAATCTTCAATTATCGAATCCTGTTCATTCGGTTTTACGCCCAAGCCTCGGTTTGGTTACGGTTGGTTTCTTGATTGCAGGCATGTTGTACGCTACAGCAAGTGTTTCGATTGCGCAGTTGATTTTTCCGAAACAAGCCAATGGCAGTGTCATTGAACTGAATGGTAAAGTAGTGGGGTCAAGTTTGGTAGGACAAAACTTTGTTAGTGAACCATATTTCCATGGACGACCGAGTGCGGTAAGTTACAGTGTTGATGGGATGGCGGGCAGTAATTTGGCAGTTTCCAATCCTGACTTACAAACACTAATTAAAGAGCGAACAGTGCAATTTGCTCAAGACAATCATATTTTAGAGCAGAAGGTACCGAACGATATGGTTACGGCATCAGGCAGTGGGATTGACCCTGATATTTCACCTGAAAGTGCTTTTTTACAAGTGAAACGAGTGGCACAGCAACGTCATTTACCTGAGCAACAAGTTCGTGATTTGGTACAACAACAAATTCAGCCTGCACAGTTCGGCGTATATGGGCAAGCGCGAGTGAATGTGTTGCAGTTAAATTTAGCCTTAGAGCAATTGTCATCGACCATACGTTGATAGAGCAGACCTTATGCAGATCGACCGAAACAATAAAGCAGATGCATGGTTGGCACATAGTCAACGTGAACAATCTGGACGTTTAACCATTTTCTTGGGTGCAGCACCTGGGGTAGGAAAAACCTATGCCATGCTGACCCGAGCGCATGAACTGACGCAACAAGGGCAGCATGTGGTGGTCGGCGTGGTGGAAACTCACGGTCGATCTGATACCGAACGTTTGATTCAAGGGTTGAATGTTATTCCAAGGAAGTCTGTGGAATATCAGGGGCGAATGTTGGAAGAGATGGATCTCGACCAAATTCTTAAATTAAAGCCTCAAATTGTGCTTGTTGATGAACTTGCCCATCGCAATGTACCCAATAGTCGGCATGAATATCGTTGGCAAGATGTCAATGAGTTGTTGGATGCAGGCATTGATGTCTATAGCACCTTAAATATTCAGCATTTGGAAAGTCTGAATGATGTGGTTTTTCAAATTACGGGGATTCGTGTCACTGAAACTGTCCCCGATGCATTACTTAAACGTTTGAAAGATATTCGACTGGTTGATTTGCCTGTTCCTGAATTATTAGAACGAATGAATCATGGCAAGATTTATTTCGCCGATGTTGCCCCCCATGCATTACAAGGTTTTTTTAAAGCTGCGAATTTGACAGCGTTACGTGATCTGGCAATTCAAACTGTTGCAGGGCAGGTCGATATTGATTATCGAGAAAAATTTGTTGCGCAAGGGCAGATTATTCCGATTCAAAATCACGTCATGTTGGCAATTGATGGTTCTGAATTCTCTGAAGATTTGGTGCGCCGTGCCCATCGGATTGCAGAAAGGCGCAATGCCACATGGAGCGTCATTTCGATTCAAAAAAGTAAGGTTGAAACGACCCAAGCCTTTGCAGTGACGAAGGCTTTTAATCTAGCGCGTAAGCTCGGTGCAGATACCTATTTGCTGTATAGCAATCATATTGCATCGACCATTTTACAAGCGGCTTATGATTATGGTGCATCTAATATTTTACTCGGTAAAAGCCCTCAAAAATCGTTATGGCAGCGCCTATTTTCAGATCATATTGCCGATCAACTGTTAGAGAAACAGCATCCTTTTGAAATCACCTTTGTTCAGCCTTTAAAAGCCAAAAATAATGAAAAGCGTTTGCAGACAAATGTGGCTCATTCATCTTGGCTAGAAAAAGGCTTGGCTTTTACTCAACGTGAAGTAGTTGAAAGTATCATCATTGTATTGCTAGGACTGATTGTGGCGGCAATCAGTGATCATTTTATTGGGTATAGCGACTTAGCCTTAATTTTTATTGTGACTGTATTATTGGTTGCGATACGTGCCCGCATGTTGATTACAATTATCAGCGTATTCGTCTGTTTTTTACTCTATAACTACTTTTTTATCGAGCCTCGCTTTACCTTTATGATTAGTGCTGAACGTGGGGTGATTACCATTATCACGTTCATTGTCTCAGCCTTACTGGTTGGGCGTTTAGCCAACCAATTACGCGCTCAGGTGCTTAGCCTACGTGCTGCAAATTCAGTGTCGTTACAGTTACAAGAATTAGAGCGCAAGCTATCGACCTGTGTCGATATTGAGCAAGTACTTATCGTTACCAAACAACATTTGGAAACTTCATTAAATGCCACGGTTTGGTTAAAAGTTGAAAATCAGTCTTTAGGTGATCCATCCGTCTTAAATGAAAAAGATCAAATTGCCGCAGATTGGACGCAGAAGAATGCGAAACCCTGTGGACGTTTTACCAATACGTTGACCAATTCTGATTGGTGGTTTATTCCGTTAAATTTGGTGAAAGAATATGGGGTGATTGCAATTCGCTTTCATCAAAATGCTCAAACCATCAGTTTTGAATTGCAACGTTTAACTGAGTTGATGATTGAAGATATTGCGCAAACCGTTGCTCGGGTTCAACTCTCGTTACAGTTAGAAAATTCTAGAGTAGTGGCTGAAACGGAAAAGCTCCGCTCCGCCTTGCTGTCTTCGGTATCGCATGATTTACGTTCACCCTTAGCCGCGATGATTGGTTCAGCAGATACGCTTAAATATTATGGTGAACAGATGCCTGAAAGTGATCGCCATGAATTATTAGACACCATTCACATTGAAGGGGAACGATTGGATCGTTATATTCAAAACCTGTTGGACATGACTCGTTTAGGTCATCAGGGGTTGACTTTAAGCCGTGCTTGGATCGGTGTGGATGAACTGATTGGCTCGGCAACGCAACGGCTTAAACGCTATCAGCCTGAGGTCAAAATTGAGGTTGCTTTGGCGGAAGAACTTCCTCAATTGTATGTGCATCCTGCTTTGATTGAACAAGCCATTTTTAATGTCTTGGAAAATGCAGCCAAGTTTTCACCAGAGAATGTTCCGATTGAAATAAAGATTCAGCAACAGGAACAATTTCTGCAAATTGATATTATGGATCAAGGGATTGGTATTCCTGAAGATGAACGTGAACAAATATTTGATATGTTTTATACCATGCAGCGTGGCGATCGAGGGAAAACAGGAACAGGTTTAGGGTTGGCGATTGTCAAAGCGATTATTGGTGCTCATATGGGCAGTATCGAAGCTTTTGCTGGAACAGATGGTCAAGGTACTTTAATTCGCATACGATTACCGTTAGATCAGGATTAAAATTATTATTTATGCCGCAAACAACCCATCCGAATGCATCAATTTTAATTATTGATGATGAACCTCAAATTCGAAAATTTTTAGACATTGCTTTACGTGCGCAAGGTTATCAGGTGCATGTTGCTGAAAATGGCATGAAAGGCTTAGAAATTTTGGCAACACGGGGTGCTGATTTACTGATTTTAGATTTGGGTTTACCTGATATGGAAGGACAGCGGGTGTTAACCGAGATGCGGCAGTGGTCAGATATTCCTGTGATTGTGTTATCTGCACGTCCTGATGAAAATCAAAAAATTAAATTGCTCGATGCAGGCGCGAATGATTATGTGACCAAACCGTTTAGCATTCAGGAATTATGTGCCCGTATTCGAGTCATGTTTCGCAATAAACCACAACAGTCTGAACAGAACATTGTATTTGATGATGGTCAATTATCTGTGGATGTGGCTGAACATGTGGTGACATTTGCTCAGGAAGAAATTGTGCTCAGCAAAAAAGAATTTCAACTGTTAGCACTCTTGATTCGCCATCAAGGTAAGATCGTCACACAAAAACAAATTATGACCGAGTTATGGGGCATTAGCCATGAAGAAGATACCCATTATCTTCGAATCTTGGTGAAAAAACTCCGCAGCAAAATTGGAGATTCTGCGGTCACTCCAAAATATATTTTTACCATTGCAGGCGTGGGGTTACGTTTTCAAGGGCAATCCTAAATTGGAAATAAAAAAGAGAGTTTGCAAAACTCTCTTTCGGACGAATAAACCGTTTATTTTAGGTTTGGGTCGCCTTTTTTCAAGAAGAAACTTAATGCCAGTTTTTGCACCCAAGTGCCATAAGGTGGATAGAATAATTGCGTTGGGAAGAAGCGATGGCGAGCAAAAACCGTTTTCGCATGTGAAAGCTCACGGAAACCTTCTTCACCGTGATAAGTCCCCATACCAGAGTTACCAATACCACCAAATGGTGCATCATGGTTGACCACATGCCAACCCCAATCATTGATCGTGACACCACCTGAATGAGTTTGTTTTAAGATGTGGTCACGTTCAGTTGAATCATGAGTGAAACAATAGAGTGCTAGAGGTCGTTCACCTGCTTTGATATAGGCGATCGCGTCATCAACGTTATCGTAAGCAACTACGGGCAATACTGGGCCAAACAGCTCTTCTTTGAGAATACGCATGTCGGGTGTGCAATTCAGTACAATATGTACAGGCATACGACGTGCATCTTTATCACGATCATATTCGGCACAGGCAATAATTTGAGCACCTTTGGCTTTGGCATCGTCTAGGATTTCTAATAAACGTTTGAAATGGCGATCGTTGACGATAGAGGTGTAGTGAGAATTATTGCTGATGTTACTGCCATACATTGCCGTAAAATTCTTTTTACATTCTTCTGCAAATTGATTCACTTGTTCTTTAGGTACAAGTGCATAGTCAGGTGCAACACAGATTTGCCCACAGTTGGTTGCCTTACCATGCAATACGCGTTTAGCTGCATCGGCTAAGGGATAATGTCGACTGACAAGCGCAGGGGATTTACCACCTAATTCTAATGTGACAGGCGTTAGGTTTTCTGCTGCTGCACGCATTACCACTCGACCAATTGCAGGTGAACCTGTAAACACAATATGGTTAAAAGGGAGTGATGTGAATTGTGCCGGATCAAGAATTTCTTCACCGAAAATACAAACTTCATCTTCAGTAAAAACTTCAGCCAGCATGCGTCTCAGCACTGCATTGGTTGCAGGCGTAATCTCGGGCAGTTTAATCATGACTCGATTACCCGCAGCGATTGCCGCAACCAATGGGCCAAGTGCTAAATAAACAGGGAAGTTCCACGGCACAATCACGCCGACCACACCTTTCGGTTGATATTGGACAGCCAGACGGTTTGATAAAAACAGTAATTCAGTACTACGCTTACTCGGTCGCATCCATTTACGTAAATGTCGAATAGCATGTTCTGCTTCCAAAACAGAGCCTAATAAGTCCAATAGCTTTGATTCATCTACCGATCGGGAACTAAAGTCGCTATTGATGGCAGCAGCGATAACATCTTGGTAACGAATAATTTGTTTTTTAAGTTTGAATAATTTTGTACGTCGAGCATCGAGATCAGGATATGGATGCGCATCAAAAGCAGCACGTTGTTGGGCGAATACCAAGCGCATATGTTTAGTTGCCGAGTCGCTAAATTCCTGCGAATGAGAAAGTGTCATTGTTGCTCCTTCCATGCTTATTGGTAAAAATAGACTTTATGATTGATTGAATTTTTAGTCGATGTTAAATTGAGACAACAAAAAGTAATTTAGTGCCATTATCTACTGATCGAATGGATAAAGTAAAAATGCCTAAACAGAATATTGAGCAAAATATCTATATTGAAGCTCGTTATGATCATACGCTATTCGGTCAGGGCACACCTATACTTGGTTTAAGCAGTTTGTTTGATGAAATGCAAAAACAAGGATATTCCATCGCTCAGATGTTGGACGGTACGGGTATTGCGCATGATGCGCTGACAAGTGCGACCACAACAATATCTCAATATCAAAAGTTGAAGCTATTTCAAAATATTCAATCTTTGTCTAAAGATCCATTGATCGGGCTTCGGGCAGGGCAAAAACAAAAATTATCAGATTTTGGGGTGTATGGTTATGCACTGTACTCTTCCCGTAATTTTCAACAAGCCGTCGAACTTGGCATTCGCCATATAAAATTAGCCAGTCCTGTACTGCAAAAATCATTTTATATACAAAATGATACTGCAATTTTTGAAGCTAAAGAAATTATTGCTTTAGGACATTTATTACCATTAATTTGCGAGTTTTGGTTTAGTTCAATGCAGACCTTAATTCAGTGTGTACTCGAAGCGCCATTTCAAGCTAAAAGGTTATTGCTGCCTTATCCTGCCCCTGAATATGCAGATGCATACCAAAAGGTGTTTGGTTGTGTTGTGGAATTCGATGCAGAGGTGATGCAATGGCATTTCGATTTAGCATGGTTAGATGCGCCTTGTCCAAATGCAAACCCGATTACTGCGGATATGTGCCAATCTTTTTGTGAACGGATGTTGGGAGATGAAAATGATGAGGAATCTGAACTGATCAAAACGATTCGTCTTATTTTCTTGGACAGTGTTGGGAATTTTCCAACTGCTCAACAGATGGCAGATCAATTAAATGTATCTAAAAGAACTTTATATCGCCGTTTAGCCGATCTGAACGTGAGTTACCAAGAAATATTGGATAGTACGAGAACACGTCTTGCTGATGAATATCTGGCTGCAACGACACTGAGTATGGACGAAATTGCCGAAAGACTTGGTTTTTCAGATACTTCAAACTTTAGGAAAGCGTATTGTCACTGGACGGGAATTTCGCCTAATCAATATCGTAAAAAGTTTGCTTAGTGAAATGCAAAGAACTAGACGTTATTTAAAATAGGACTTACGCACTATCATTTATAGATTCTCTGTGGTAGCAGATGATTTTTATCGAGAATAAAGTCATCAATGAAGTCTTTGATGATTGGTCTAAATAATTTCTTCTGCCAACGATATACATTTTCAAAGATCCGCTCAAACTGGTTCTTTT
>NZ_JAMFKZ010000029.1:0-26794 GCF_023488045.1 Acinetobacter sp. ANC5681 | reverse complement strand
AGATGTTTTCATGCAGAATCTCCTGCTTTGATCTTAAGAGAAAATTCTACTTTTACATCCTTTTATTTTTAGGGGGGATTACCCATTTTTCAAATTATGGAATTAGTAGTGCTCTTTCTCGGAAAAAGTTTGCAAGTAATGAAAATAGAAGCTAAACAGGCAAGCAGGCCTTTAAACAGGTTCTTCCAGCCTCGGATTGAACCGTAAGATGTCCACCCAGCCGCTCCAGACGTGTTTGCATACTTCTTAGCCCAACACTCATTCCTGCATTTTTAACAGCTTCTACATCAAAGCCAATGCCATTGTCTTCAATGTCCAGTACCAGTTGCCCATTGGAGAAAGACAGGGCGCATTTTACCGATGTTGCCTGACTATGTTTCAGGATATTGGTCAGGGCTTCTTCTGCGACTCGAAGCAATGTTAAACACACCAGCGGAGTTGGCTGTTTTTGCCATGATTCAGGAAAAGACCATTTTGTTGTGATGTCCAGCTCATCAAACAGTTGAGTGAAACGATGCCTTAAAGGCGCTCCCCATAAAATGGGTGTGTCAGGCACTTTGGCACCTGTACTTGAACCACTGTCAATCACCTGCCGCAAGTCGTCCCTTAGTATTTTGAGCATGGATAAAAACTGTTGATTGCTGAGATTGGCCTGGCTTTGATCGACTGTGACCATTGATCGGACGAGGGAACCCCCCAAACCGTCATGTAAATCATGGGCAAGCTGTAAACGTTCCTGTAGTTTGGCATTGTCCAGTTCAAGTTGATGTTGGGTATTGAGTGAAAGTGTCAACTCATTTTGGGCTTCAAGAATATTTTGTTTGAGTGTCTGGTTAAAGTTTTCAATTTCTCTTAAATTTTTGGCTAAACGTAATGCCAAAATAATCGCAATGAATAATGTGGTTAAAGGTGCGGTATAAGGCATTAACATGAAATGACTTATCCCTTTTATTAAAAACAACACATCATGAATACTCACGATAATAAAAAAGAGAAATACAAATGCCAGTAAATAAGCTTCCAATAATTTGGAACGATAGGCAATCCATTGATAACTGATAAAATTTATTAATAGAACCAATAAGCCAAGGAAAAAAGTACCCGAGATAAAATTGTATAGCGCGGTATCAGGTAACAGTATGGCCATGCCAATCGCAATGAATAGCATCAACAATAAAATTTTTTCTAAACGTGGAAATTTGCGTTGTGCCAAACGCCATGCGTAAAAACAGGAAAATAGGCTATAAGCAAAAAAGCAGGTGATACTGATACGAGCGATTTGTAATGTGGTTAAACCGAAAGGTGCTTCTAGCATAACGCTATTAAACACCACCATGCTCCACATGAGCGTTACCAAGGTAAACCAGCCAAAAAGTTGGTCTTTACGATGAAAAATCCAGACTAAAAAGGCAACAAGACCCAAAGTGAGTGAGGAAATTAAGTTCAGGAACATTAAGACACGTTGTTGATTCCAAAAGACCTGAAACTTAGGCATCACCTCAGTTGCATCACCTAATAAAACCTGACCTAAACCTGAATTCTGCGTCTTAACTCCGACGACACGTACCCAGACAATATTTTCACCCTGTTTAAGGATAGAGGAGGGTAAACTCCAGTAACGAGGCATATTCCAGCTACGGGAAAGTGGTTCAACTAAGGATTGATCTTGCCATAACAGGTCATCATTAATGAAAACCTGACCAGCCATATTGATATAGCTAATCACAATGGTGATTGGTTTTTTTGTTGTGGTTGGACACTGATAATCCCACACGATTTTGTACCATGTACTGCCCGTATAGTAGAACTTACGCTGATCCCAATGATCGGGCAATTTTACATTTTGCCAACCTGTTTCAGGACGTTGAATACCATCTTGCCCAGTGGCTTTTGCCATTTGGATTGACTGAATGTTTGCAGTGCAATTGACTTGCTCAGATGCGGAAGATTTTGCAAAGGAACTTTGCGCCAGAATAACGAGCCAGCATAGGCACAGATATTTTATAAAATACCTAATGAACGTGCGGTATTGATGGCTTTGGATCTGCTGCTGACCGACAGCTTTCGGTAAATATGCTTGATATGACATTCGATTGTATATTTTGATAAATGAAGAAAATCGGCGATTTCTCGGTTGGTCATTCCCTGAGCAACTAGTTGTAGAATTTCAAATTCCCGAGTTGAGAGTAAATTATTTTGTTCTGCCATCGCCACATCTTTTACTTTTTGTTCAAATGGAATTTTTGACAAAATTTGTTGGGCAATAAATGGGTCAATGGGTGCTCCACCACGTAATATACTACGAATTGATAACATGATTTCGAAATCATCCCGTTCTTTTAAAAGATAACCCGTTGCACCCGCCTGTATCGCTTTTAAAATAGTTTCCTGCGTACTCCATGCCGAGATGACCAAAACAGGTGAGACCTCATCGGTCTGTCTTAAATTTTCTATAAAATCAATACCATTGCCATCGGGTAAACCGAGGTCAACCAATGAAAAGGAAATTGGGTACTGTTTAAGCATGTCTATTGCCTCAGATAAGGTCTGGGCAAAAATAAGGGCGTCTTCTGCATAGCCAATTTCTAACAGTATTCTTTTTAAACGCTGTTGCATGACGGCATCGTCTTCCAGAATAAAGACAGGTACAGGCAAGATCAACTCAGTTTGAGAGAGATGAACCATAATAAGACTTAAAAAGTGATTCCCAGTTTCTAGCATAGGCACAATACAGGGTTTTGGCTATCACTGTAATTTGGTATTTTAGGTTTTATTTTGACAAAATTTGTCATTTTGAGCGTATTTATTTCCCATAAAATTTTAGTGATTACCTATATAATCTTTGTTTAAAAATAATTACCATTCGTCAAAATACCAGTTTTCAGTGATATACAACTTCGTATGTAATGCTTTGTAATTGTACCTAATAGTCAAAAAAATCTGGTACAGATATGAATCACATCTTTAAAAAAATCTGGAATAAATCACTGGGGCGTATGATTGTTGTTTCGGAGAATGCCAAAAGTGCAGGCAAGACCGATAACACGACAGGTATACAACAAAATAGCCTAAGCAATGTTCAGTGTGATGAACAAGGCAAAAACGAGGTTCTTGTCTTTAAACCATTTGTATTCAAAAGTTTGGTACTCAGCATTGCAACAATTACAGGAAGTCATGTTTGGGCGGGGAATGTTTGTGATGGCAGTTTAAGCAGCACAGCAGAAGGGTCGTCCGCTTTTGCTTGTGGTCGTGATAATATCGCATCGGGTGCTCGTAGCAGTGCGGTCGGTTATCACAATATCGCATTGGGTAGTGATAGCAGTGCGGTCGGTTATTACAATGACGCAGTGGGTCGTTATAGCAGTGCAGTCGGTAATCAAAATACCGCATCGGGTATATATAGCAGTGCAGTCGGTCATAACAATAAAGCATCGGGTTATGCGAGCAGTGCAGTGGGGGTTAGTAATGCCGCATTGGGTGATAATAGCAGTGCGTTAGGTTCAGCGAGTGGTTCTGCGTACACATTAAGCAGAGATCCTGTCACAGGAAAAATTACAGTCGCTGGTATTGAGGTGGAGACCACTGGCGGTACAACCAATATTAATGACATTATCTCATTTACTGCCAATGGCGTAACGGTCACAAATACAACACAAGTGGATGATTTTAAAGCCGCACTACAAAGAGGAGCAAATCTTGCGATAGGCGATGGTGCTAATGCGGTGGGTTATCAGAATGCTGCATCGGGTTATGCGAGCAGTGCAGTCGGTCGTAATAATACAGCATCGGGTGCTGTTAGCAGTGCATTAGGTTATTTAAATAACGCATCGGGTAGTGATAGCAATGCAGTAGGTTATAACAATAAAGCATCGGGTAGTTATAGCAGTGCAGTCGGTTTTGACAATATGGCATCGGGCTTAGGCGGCAGTGCATTAGGTAATAGCAATAAAGCATCGGGTCATGCGAGCAGTGCGGTCGGTTATCAAAATACCGCATCGGGTTCTAATAGCAGTGCAGTCGGTTATGAAAACGAAGCATCGGGTTTTACTAGCAGCGTATTTGGTAGTAACAGTAAAGCTACGCATACAGGCGCAACGGCTTTAGGTAACGACTCTGAAACTGACCGAGACAACAGTATTTCGGTTGGTAAAGCAGGTGCAGAAAAACAAATTACCAATGTTAAGGCAGGTACGCAAGGCACAGATGCAGTCAACAAACAACAACTCGATACAGCGATTGCAGGCGTTTCAGGTGGCGCAGTCGCCAGCGACAACTACGCTCGTACTGCAACCGATACCGCTTTAGGTTCAGCCAAAGGTTCAGCACATGCAACGACAACCACGGCAGGAAAAATTACCGCAGTCGGTGGCATCACAGTTACTACAACGGGCGCGGGCACAAGTCTGGATGATATTGACTCCTTTACAGCCAATGGTGTCGCAATAACCAAAGCAGCCAACCCAACCGCAGTTGCAGCGTTTATCAATGCAGCCAAAAAAGGCGGAAATATAGCGGTTGGTAGTTACAGTAGTGCAGTAGGTACAGCAAATATTGCATCGGGTAGTTATAGCAGTGCGGTGGGTACGTTAAACTTTGCTAAAGGTCAATATTCTACTGCAATGGGTATGGAGAACTATACTCAAAATCAATCCAGTGCTGCGGTTGGTACACGGAAAATACCAAATCAGGCACTTACTCCTTTTGTAACAGGTGGTGTGATTACTTCGGTAAATGGCATCAATGTCACTGCTACAGGAAGTAGCCTCAATGATATTACTCATATCAATGGTACAGCCGTAAATGCAACGGAGCTAAATGCCTTTTTAGAACATTTGATTTGGGGTGGCAATCTTGCTTTAGCCGATGAAAGTAGCGTATTTGGTGTGGGTGGTATTACAACGGGTAACCGCTCAACCGCCATTGGTTTTGACTCTTTGGCTGATGAAGCCAATACTGTTTCAGTCGGTCGTGCAGGCGCAGAAAAACGGATTACCAATGTTGCAACCCCAACCAAAGCGACGGATGCAGCCAATAAAGGTTATGTAGATACTAAATTTGCGAGTGTAACAGGTGGCACAGTCGCCACTGACAACTACGCTAGTTCTACAACCGAAACGGCTTTAGGTTCAGCGAGAGGTACAGCACATACAACTACACTCACATCAGGAAAAATTACCGCAGTCGGTGGCATCACAGTTACTACAACGGGCGCAGGCACAAGTCTGGATGATATTGACTCCTTTACAGCCAATGGTGTTACGACAACCAAAGCAGCCAACCCAACCGCAGTTGCAGCGTTTATCAATGCAGCCAAAAAAGGCGGAAATATAGCGGTTGGTTCTTATAGTAGTGCAGTAGGTACAGCAAATATTGCATCGGGTTTTTCTAGCAGTGCGGTGGGTTTTAATAATAACGCATCGGGTTATTATAGCAGTGCGGTGGGTTATATGAATACCGCATCGGGTAGTAATAACAGTGCGGTGGGTTATGTGAATATTGCATCGGGTTGGTATAGCAGTGCGGTGGGTTATAGGAATGAAGCATCAGGTTTGGGTAGTAATGCCGTAGGTGGTAACAACCTAGCGAAAAGCCAAGCTAGCAATGCTTTTGGTATTACAAATACCGTAGATCATGGTGCATCAAACACAAATCCCTTTATTAGTGATAATAGTAGTAGAAGGACAGCCAATGCCTTTGGTAGTGTCAATAATGTAACTGGTGCAGGAGCAACCGCAGTCGGTTTAAAAAATACTGCATCAGGTGTGGTCAGTAGTGCATTTGGTACAGGTGCAACTGCCAATAGAACTGGATCAATTGCCTTTGGTGGTTGGTATGACCAAAATGCTGATAATGAAATTGATGATGCAAGTTTAACCGCATCGGAAACCGCAGCAGCGACAGGGGTAAGCTCAGTTGCTATTGGTGCAGGTGTGACCGCAACGGCTAACCGTAGTAGCGTATTTGGTGTGGGTAGCCAAGCCACAGCATTAAATGCTACCGCCATTGGTTTTGACTCTTTGGCTGATGAAGCCAATACTGTTTCAGTGGGCCGTAGTGGTGCAGAAAAACGCATTACCAACGTTGCAGATGCTGTAAATGCCAAAGATGCAGCCAACAAAGGCTATGTCGATACCGCATTAAGCAACTTTACAGGCAATACCGATACCGTTTTATACGACACAGGTACAAGCAAAGCAACTTTAACCCTTGCAGGTGCAAGCGGTACAAAAATCACCAATTTACAGGACGCCACTTTAGACGCAAACTCTAAAGATGCAGTGACAGGTAAACAGTTACATGCGACGAATACGGCTTTAACGGATGGTTTAGCATTAAAAGCAGATCAAACTGCATTAACTACAGGTTTATCTAACACATTGGCGGATGCAAAAACCTATGCAGATACAGGATTGGCAACGAAAGCATCACAAACTGATTTAACCACAGGCTTGGCTGCCAAAGCGGATAAAACCGCATTTGATAGTTTAAATAATAAAGTAACTGATGCAGCAACGGGTTTGGATAGCAAAGCATCGACAACAGCATTAACCACAGGTTTGTCTAGCACATTGGCAGATGCGAAAACCTATGCTGATACAGGATTGGCAACGAAAGCAGATCAAACTGCATTAACCACAGGCCTATCTAGTACATTGGCAGATGCGAAAACCTATGCTGATACAGGATTGGCAACGAAAGCAGATCAAACTGCATTAACCACAGGATTGGCGAATACCTTAACTGATGCAAAAGGTTATACCGATGTGGAAGTTGGTAAACTGGATACTAAACTTGGTACAGAAGTTGGCAACTTAAATACAGCCATTACCAATAGTGCCAATACGATTAACACCCGTATTGATGGTGTGGATACCCGAATCGGCAATGAAGTGACTACCTTAAATACCAAGATTGGTACAGAAGTTGGAACACTGAATACCCGAATTAGCAATGAAGTTGGAACGTTGAACACCACAATTTCAGGAATTGATGGACGAGTCACGACTAACACAAATGACATTGCACTGTTAAAAACCAATACAGGGAATCTTGCAGCAAATGCAGTGATCTATGATTCAGCAACCAAAGACACAATTACTTTGGCAGGTACAAACGGTACGAAACTTACAGGTCTGCAAGATGCAACATTAGATTCAACGTCTAAAGATGCAGTGACAGGTAAACAGTTACATGCGACCAATACCAGTGTTACAGCATTAGATGGACGAGTCACAACTGAAGTCGGTAATTTAAATACAGCGATTACAACCAGCGCCAATACGATTAATACCCGTATTGATGGTGTAGATACGACAGTTGCAGCTTTAGATACCCGAGTTGGAAATGAAGTTACCGCTTTAGATGGCAAAATCACCACCAATAAAAATGCAATCAGCACTTTAGATGGAAGACTAACAACTGAAGTTGGTACTTTAAATACAGCGATTACAACCAGCGCAAATACGATTAATACCCGTATTGATGGTGTCGATACCCGAATCGGCAATGAAGTGACTACCTTAAATACCAAAATTGGTACAGAAGTTGGAACACTGAATACGCGAATTAGCAATGAAGTTGGAACGTTGAACAGCACAATTTCAGGAATTGATGGACGAGTCACGACTAACACAAATGACATTGCACTGTTAAAAACCAATACAGGGAATCTTGCAGCAAATGCAGTGATCTATGATTCAGTAACCAAAGACACAATTACTTTGGCGGGTACAAACGGTACGAAACTTACAGGTTTGCAAGATGCAACATTAGATGCAACGTCTAAAGATGCAGTGACAGGTAAACAGTTACATGCGACCAATACCAGTGTTACAGCATTAGATGGACGAGTCACAACTGAAGTAGGTAATTTAAATACAGCGATTACAACCAGCGCAAATACGATTAACACCCGTATAGATGGTGTGGATACCCGAATTGGCAATGAAGTCACTACCTTAAATACACGTGTTGATACGACTAATACTGCGTTGGTTCAGGCATTAGGTGGAGGTGCGGCATGGAACAATAGTGTATTTACAAATCCAACTTTTACAATCCAAGGAAAAGCTAAAAATACAGTGAGTGATGCATTCATTGCAGTTGATCAACAATTAGGTGCAATTAAAACCTCTGTATCAGATTTAAAAACACATACAGACCAGCAAGCTGTATCTAATTTGAATGATGCAAAAAATTATGCAGATCAACAAACAACCACTGCATTAAATAATGCAAAAGGCTATACAGACCAGAAAACCACATCAACCTTAAATGATGCAAAAAGCTATGCAGACCAAAAGGCGGTTGATGGTAAAGCCTACACAGATCAGCAAACTGCATCGACACTAAACAATGCGAAAAATTATGCTGACCAGAAAGCTGCCGATGGCAAAGCCTATACTGATCAACAAACTGCATCTGTACTTAATGATGCAAAAAGCTACACAGATCAAAAAGCGGCATCTTCTTTAAGTGGTGCAAAAGATTATACCGACCAGCAAACGGCATCGACACTTTCCAGTGCGAATAGCTATACCGATGGCAAAATCGCAGATGTGCAAACTCAAATTATAGCCAGTAACCAGTTTGTTCAGGTGAATGGAGTAACTGATGCCCAAGCTGCTTCGGCAACAGGTGAAAACTCGGTTGCAATTGGAACAAATACCGTAGTGACAGGTCATCGCTCAACTGCTGTAGGTGTGGGTAATCAGGTTTCAGGTAATGGTTCTGGTGCCTTTGGCGATCCAAACACGGTATCTGGAAACGGTAGTTATGTTGTGGGTAATGACAATAAAGTCACGGGTGATAATACCTTTGTGCTGGGCAATAATGTCGATACTCAAGCCAAAAATGCAGTGGTATTGGGTAATGATTCTGCATCGGATCGTGACAATACGGTATCAGTTGGAGCAAAAGGCAAAGAACGCCAAATCATCCATGTGGCGGATGCCGTTGAAGATACCGATGCAGTGAACTATCAACAGCTAAAAGCAGCAGAAAAATCGACCAATAACTATACCAATGAGCGTGTAAATGCCTTAAACAGCGCATTCAATGATTATCGTATGGAAACAGAACAGCGCTTCCATAAAGTGGATGAACGTTTTAACCGCCAAGGTGCCATGACTGCTGCGATGATGAATATGTCAAGTAGTGCTGCCAGTGTCAAAGGACAAAATCGTGTCGGTGTGGGTGCTGGCTTTCAGGGACAGGAACAGGCGGTGTCAATTGGCTATCAACGGATTATTAATGATAATACCTCACTCACCATTGGTGGCGCATTTACCAAGGAAGAAAGTTCGGGTGGTGTAGGCGTTGGTTTTGGTTGGTAATACTTTAATCTAGTTATTTTTAGATACAAAACTTAGCCCAATCCTTCATTAGTCCTTTACGTTTCTCTAAATAAGCTCCACGTAGGTAAGCAGCTTCTACTTCATCAGGAAGTTTGTGGGCAAGAACATGCTCACAAACTTCTCTAGGGTAATCAGTCTTATCTGCCGACCAGTCACGGAATGTTGAACGGAAACCATGTGTCGTGATCACGCGTTTTTGTTCTGGATCAATATAGCCTAAGCCATTTTCTTTGATTTTTTATTTATGCATTGGTTTGATCAATTTTATTAAATATGTTTCAGACAGTATTTTCAGTCAAATATAGAAAGTATATGGAAGCTGATTGAACTATTTTAGCAAGTAAATGAAAAAGTAGTTAAATGTCATCTTATTTAAATATCTGCGGCGTATGTTTCAGCCATCTTTAGATGGGTTGATGCAATGCTCGGTTTTCTTGAAAAATTCCAATTAAAAACAATCAGTGTGGCATATATAAGTTTGAGTGCTTTATTTCTCTCCGCTTGTCAAAGTAGTGATTTAATGCAAGCTCAACCAACTCATACAGTACAACTACTCAAACAACAAAAAGTCCAACAACCGAAACGTGTAGTGTTTTTCTTGGGTGATGGTATGGGCATTACCACGCTTACCGCTTCACGTATTTATGCTGTTGGTGAAGATGGTCAGTTGGCGATTGATCGGCTGCCTGAGTCTGCTTTTGTTCGTACCTTTTCTGAAGATGCACAAGTCACGGACAGCGCACCTTCGATGGGTGCATACATGACCGGTGTGAAGATGAAAAATGAGGTGATCTCGATGCAGACAGGCACGATTGCAGTTGAACCTGATTCAGTAGGGAATAACCAGTGCGGGACTAACCCACAAAATAAAAATAAGCAAAACACACAAACTTTACTTGAATTAGCCAAAGCGAAGGGTTGGGGGACAGGGGTTGTGACCACAACGCGGATCACGCATGCCACACCAGCATCGACTTATGCGCATATATGCCACCGTGATGCTGAAAATGACATTGCATCACAGTTGGTCCCGAGTTCAAAAGGCGATGATTATCAACACTATAACATCAAACTCAAAGATGGAGTCGATGTGGTTTTAGGTGGAGGTAAGCGTCAATTTTTGCCTAAAGATTCAGGTGGAGAACGTACTGATGGGCGCAATCTAATTACCGAGATGCAAAAGGCAGGCTACCGCGTGGTTTTTGATGAAAACCAACTGTCCCAAGTGCAACTGGCGAAAAATGAAAAATTATTGGGTTTATTTAATCACAGCCATTTAAATTACGACTTGGATCGCACCAAGAAAAACTTGGCAGAGCCGAGTCTAAAGCAAATGACGCTGTCTGCTTTAGACATCCTGACGCAAAATAAAAAAGGTTTTTTCTTGATGGTGGAGGGCGGGCGTATAGATCATGCGCTGCATGACACCAATGCCAAACGTGCTTTACAAGACACGATTGCCTTAAATGATGCTTTAGAAGCAACCATTCAAAAGCTTAAACAAAGTGATCCTGAACTTAAAAATACACTGATTGTAATCACAGCCGACCATGATCACACCTTGGTTTTAAATGGTTATGCCAAGCGTACAGGAAAATACGTCGAAGGTAAGGAAACCAGTGTGCTTGGATTGGTAAAAAACTATGATCAAGCGGGCTTTGCTCAAGATATTCATGGTCAACCTTATCCGATTATCGGTTTTGGTACGGGCAAAAAACGCCCCACTCAAAACCGTATGGATGACTTGGTACTGAACTTAAAAGACACTGATGTCTGTCATCCTGTACAAGGGCCAAAGGCACCACAAGGTGAAAAATATAGTTTCACCTATCCTTTGGCTGAAACGGGTTGGTGTACGGGCACTGCTGCGGATGATTTCCAACAAGAAGCTGTGATTCAAACGGGCTATAAAGATAAAGAAACACATGGCGGTGCAGATGTGTTTTTAGGTGCGATTGGTCAGGGAGCCGATCAGTTCTCAGGTAGCCTTGAAAATATTGAGGTCAATCACCTCATTCGTAAGATCACAGGCTTATAGCAGAGGGATATCACATGAAACCTACTTTAAAAACCATCCCATATATGATGCTTCTGCTTACAGCGTCGATTTCTTCAAGTGCTTTGTATGCTGCGGACACCACAGTTACACCGACGAAAAGCGTTATATTCTTTTTAGGCGATGGCATGGGACCAACCACAGTGACGGCAAGTCGTATTTATGCTGTGGGGGAAAATGGCAAACTGGCCATGGACCGCATGAAGCACGCAGCACGGATTAAAACCTATTCTGAGGATGGTCAAACCACAGATAGCGCTCCCTCTATGGGCGCCTATATGACTGGGCAGAAAAATAAAAATGAAGTGATTGCCATGACAACAGGAACGGTTGCGGTCGAACCTGAAGAAGGAAAATTGCCGAATGGCAAAAGCTTAGCGAAAGCCATCAACCGTTGTCCAGAACAGGGCAGTAGTATGGTCGCAGGGATGCCTGCGTTAAGTATTTTAGAACTGGCAAAAAAGCAGGGTAAAGCGGTTGGCGTAGTGACGACGACCGAACTCACCCATGCCACACCTGCGGCAACCTATGCACATATCTGTCACCGTGATGCGCAATACGATATAGCGCTTCAAGCTGTTCCAAAAGGTAAAGCCTATAATCCAAACTTATTGGATGGCATTAATGTCCTTATGGGAGGCGGCTTAAATCATTGGACGCCTTATGATGCAGTCTCTAACCCCAAAGGGCGCTTGGATGGTCGTGATTTATTGGCAGAGTTTAAACAGCAGGGTTATCAAACCGTTTTAAGCCAAAGTGATTTGGCACAGACGGTCAATACTCAGAAAATTTTCGGCGTATTCTCCACACAGTCGCATTTAAATTTTGATTTGGACCGACTTAAGAAGAATATAGAGACTGAACCGAGTCTGGCGGCGATGACCAGTAAAGCGATTGATGCACTGCAAGCACAGAGTCATGGACAAGGCTATTTCTTGATGGTTGAGGGTGGGCGTATTGACCATGCGCTACATGCCAATAATGCCAAACGGGCATTGCAGGAAACCAAGGCATTTAATGATGCAATTCAAACTGCACTGGATAAAGTGGATTTGAGCAATACCTTGATTGTTGTGACGGCAGACCATGACCATGTGATGACCTTTAATGGTTATGCCGCACGAACGGGTCAAACGACGGAAACTAATCCAGGTATTTTGGGGCTGAGCTATGACTATAATATTGCAAAAGAGCAAAATGCTTATAGCAAAGTGCTGGCTGATGGCCAAGTACATAATCCATACCGCGATGTAAATGGGGCAACAGGAACGACGCTTGTTTTTGGAAATGGTACGGGTAAACGTTTAGATATTCGTGACAGTATTAGCAACGAGCAAGCCTTTGCTGACGACTATAAACAAGAAGTCGGGGTACAACTGACGAAAAGCGAAACACATGGCGGCGGAGATGTGATGCTGTTTGCTGAAGGAAAGAATTCAAATCTATTCAAAGGCACACAAGAAAATACATGGGTATTTGAGCAATTGAAAAAGGCGTTTGGATTTTAATAGATCTCTTTCATAAATCAAAAAACGACCTATCTATTGCTGATTATTTGTACCGAAGAATCTTAAACATTCAGGCATAATCTTTGAATGAAATACATCTATTCAAAGAAGCTTTCTGAAACACAGTTTAAGCGATATACCGGCATCTCATGGTCAACCTTTAATTTAATGGTTGAGCAATTGAAAATGCATGTTCCTGCCAAAGGTAGACCATCTAAATTAAGCCTAGAAGATCAGATTCTCTTATGCTTAAGCTATTGGCGTGAATACCGAACATTATTCCATGTCGCAACAAGTTATGGCGTGTCAGAGCCCACTGCTTCAAGAATCGTACACCATGTAGAGGACTGCCTCATCAAGTCCAATTTATTTAATTTACCAAAGCATTTGCCTGAAGGCGAAGGTATTGACTGGAATGTGGTGATCGTAGATGCCACAGAAATTCCAATACAAAGGCCTAAAAAAACAGAAGAAAAGCTATAGTGGTAAGAAGAAGGCACATACTTTCAAAGTTCAAGCCATTGTTCATTATAAAACTCAGCAAATTCTGAGTTTATGCACAAGTCGTGGTGCTGTACATGATTTCGAACTTTTCAAACGCAATTTGAATCAGATTCCTGCAAGTGCCTTTATACTTGCAGATAAGGGTTATCAAGGGATTTACACAGTGTATCGAAATAGCCTATTGCCATTAAAAGCAAAAAAACGCTGCAAACTAGATCCTGAGCTAAAGCTTTACAATCGAGAAATTAACAAAAGAAGAATTGGCATTGAGCATGTATTTGGCAGTTTGAAAACCTTCAAAATCCTTGCTGAGCGATATCGCAATCGAGGAAAAAGATTGGGATTGAGGTTCAATCTAATTGCTGGGATCTATAATTTGGAACTGAGTAAAAAATGATTTATGAAAGAGGTCTAATGGATACAAGATTAATACGGCCGTTCAAATTCAAAATGAAGTTCTTAGCATTGTCTTTCAGTCTGCTCAGTCCATGGGTATGGTCGGCAGATGAATATCGTATTGATTATCAGATTGAACGGTTGGATACCAATGGGGTTACGACCATCCAAAAATACAGTGAGAAAATGATTCGAGATGCGCAAAATATTTGGATTGAACGTTTAAACACTCAAACGCATGCTGACAAAGCCCAGACACATAGCAACACTCAAGTGTCTGCCAAAACAGAAACCCATGAGCATGTAAGTTTTGACCATGCAATTCAGTGGATGCAGCGCAAAGATGTAGTCGAGCAAGTAAATGTAGTGAGTCCTTTTCAGCGTTTTTATATTTTGCCAGATGAAAAAATGCGGGTGCAATTGCAGGATGTTGATCAAGAAATGCTAGGGCTGAAAAACTGTTGGCGCTGTGAATATAGTTTGATTCATCCTGATATTTTAAAGCGAGCACAATTGATTCAACGTGATTCGAAGTTAGCGCATTATCAAATACGCAGTGCTGGGCAAACGTTGAATATTATATGGAATGAACAGGATCAACTGGTTCAAAAATATGAACTGCTCAAGCCGACGTCGGGCTATGCCAAAACCTTTACCGTGCGCAAAATTGGCCAACAAGTTGCTACACCTTGGACACAAACAGAAAAATACAGCGAACGTGACTATGCGGACTTTAGTGATTAGCCGATGAGTTTTTGACTTTTAATTTCGACGTTACAATAGAAATACCCGTGATTTTTTTGGGAAAAATAAGCGCTTAGGACTGTGCCGCTTGTACGGTTAAACCACTCCACCGCTTAAACGCACGTCGAAAATTAGTGGCATCGTTAATTTGTAAATACTGAGAAATCTGTTCAGTTTTAAAACCATGTACACGATATAAAATGATGGCAGTATGCAAACGACTTTGATCGAGTTGCGCCTGAAAATGGGTCTGATGCTTTTTCAGTTTACGTTTTAAGGTGGCAGAACTCATTTGAAAATAGTCAGCGGTTTGTTCAAGTTGAATATTATTTTGAATATTCTGCATTAAATATTGGTGCAAACTGAGCAAAAAACTCTGTTGAATATTTTGAGCTGTCATTTCTTTCAGCGCATATTGATAACTGATTGCAGCTAAGGTCGAAGAGGCATTGGGAAGTTTTTCATAAATCAAATCGCGAGGTAGGCTCATCATGTTGATCGGGCGATTAAACTCTAAAGCACTGCCTAAATGTGTCCAATATTGTTCAATATAATCCGGTTCAGAAAAATTAAACTCGAATTTCCACGCTAATTTGGCTTGGTACAGTTGACGGCTAAACGCTTGTACTGCACTCATTGCGCTTTCGATTAAAAAGCGATTTTCAAGCTTGTTTTCATCTAACCAATAAATATGAATATGGCTTTGACTGTACATGAGTCGAGGGCATAACCAAGGTGAAACGGACGCGGAAAATGTTAAATAACGGCTAAGTGCCTCATCGAAGGTCGATGCATAAAGCATGGATTTAATGGCGTCATTAAAGGGGGTGGTTAGGCTGCGTTGACCAAATAAAAAACTGATGTCCTGATTGCGAAAACACTGCTCAGCATTTGTTAAAACCTGTTGTAACTGTTGTTGACTAATTAGTTTTTGCCCCGAAAAGATATCTTCTAAGAAAATACTGCTGCCACTGAGCAGGACGTGATGTTCGACTTCATGACTCGCTGCCAAATCAATTAAAATAGACAATTGATGATGCGCAGGAATGTAGCTGTAGTCGCATTCAAAGCTCATACCATGACTCGCTTCGGTGAGTAGTACTGCTTCACTTGGAGCAATTGCTGATTTAAGGCACTCAAGAGTTGTTGGGCAGTTTGGTATTGTCCGACAGCGCAGCAGGTCGTGAGTGCTTTTAGAGGAATGTGCACGGACAGATCACGTTGATAATAAGCACTGACCATAAGCATGCGTTCAAGTTGAGCAGCCATTTTTTCAGCCTGTTGTAGCTTAGTCTCTGGTAACAACATAATAAAACGATCTCCTGCGAAGCGGCAGAGCAGGTCTTGTGGTCGTAAGTTTAAGCTAATCAATTGTGAAACATGCTGTAAAATAGATGTGCCTTCATCAAAGCCATGTGTTTGATTAATCTGATTAAAATTATGCATATCTAGCAGTATGACGGACATGTCGCTGGGTTCATGCAAGTTTTGCTCGATTGCGGCTTTGAGCTGTGTTTTAAAATAATGAGCATCGGCCAAAGGGGTGAGTGCATCGAATAAGCGATGATCCCGATAAATACGTTCTCGTTTTTGCATGTGTTTAGAAATTGCCTGTTCTTCTTGATGCCAAAAATAAATCCCGATGGTAAATAGATACAGTCCAATTGGAAAAGGAATGGACTCAAGCCATGCATCCCACATGATTTCTTTAGGCAGGCGAATAAACTCATCTAAGCTGTCCATCCACATGTGGAAAAAAATAAAACACAGTCCATAAAAGATATAGTTGGTTACACGGCCCAAAGGACGGCTTTTAATAATAAAGAAAATCCAAATACCAATAAAAACAGTTGCTCCCCCTTCACCTAAAATATCGACCCAGTTCCATTCAGCAAATGACTTGCTCTGCCCAAGTAAGATAAACAACCAAAGGGATAAGCTACAGGCAGTCGCTACACATAATAAAGGCCAGCGGTAGTAAGCAAAGTATTTAGGCATAGCATTTTTTGAAATGATTTATTTTCGCCCAAGCTAAACAGATTTAGATGACAGTTTGATGGCAATGGCTAGGGTCAAAATAGATCAGGGTATTTTTGATTTTTGAGAGTAAAAATGCTGAAAAACCCTATCTTTGAGGTGAATATGCATCATTCTGTATGCTCAGTATTTTCTCTATACAGATCAAATTAGCTCATTTTTTGCTGAAAAAGGCCAAAAACAAATAAAAAGGACAGATCGTAAAAGGCACTGTCACATCATGTTCACATTCAATTTCTATTGTGCGTTCAAACCATGCCACTTTGGCTTGAGGGGAAAAACATAATGCAAAATAATCAGAGCCGTTTCATGAAACATAAGCGTGCGGGTTTTCAGCTCAGCACACTGGTCCTGTCAATGCTGAGCATGACGCATCTACATGCCGAAGATAACACGGTGGAATATGTACAGGTCATTGGTCAAGCTGCAAGTATGGATAAAGCACTCAAAGAACAAAAACGTGCCGACCAAATCAGCAGTGTGGTACATGCCGATGGCATTGGACAATTACCCGATGACAATGCCGCAGAAGCGTTGCAACGGATACCAGGTGTATCTACAGAGCGTGACCAAGGCGAAGGACGTTTTGTTTCCGTTCGTGGTTTAGGCGCTGACTTAAATGCAGTAACCATCAATGGTACTTTGGTTCCCGCGCCTGAAAGCGATCGCCGTGGCGTAGCATTGGATGTCTTACCTTCAGAGCTAGTACAGTCATTGGCTGTGGTGAAAACGCTGACACCAGACATGGATGCCAACTCATTAGGTGGTACGGTGCAGGTTGAAAGTTTATCGGCTTTTGACCATGACGGTTTGTTTTATACGGGAACGATTGAAGGTGGTTATGATGAAAAACGGGAAAAATATAGCCCTAAAGCATCTGGTGCTATCAGTAATCGTTTCAGTGTTGGTGAGGGGCAAGACAACCTTGGGGTGGCACTGGCACTGAGTTATCAAAACCGAAAATTTGGCTCGGACAATGTTGAAACGGGTGGGGCTTGGGATGGTGACGCACTTGAAGAAACCGCAATGCGTCAATATGACATCGAGCGTGAGCGCATTGGTGCGGGTTTAAACTTTGATTACCGTCCGAATGACACAGGCGAATACTATTTAAGAACTTTATATAGTCGCTTTAAAGACACTGAATCACGTCAGGAAGTGGCGGCTGAATTTTCTGATCCACAACTTGCAGGCCAGCGTGGTGATGCAGAAGTGACTCGTTCACTGAAGAGCCGTGAAGAAACACAAGAAATACAGTCTTTTGTCCTCGGTGGTAAGCAAGGTTTTGGCACGTGGACGGTGGAAGGTCAGCTCGGTTATAGCGAAGCATCGGAGGAAAATCCAGGGGGAATTTCGGGGGCAAAATACCAAGGTGATTTTAGTAATGTTGGATTTAATAGTACGCAAAAACCTGTAATTACGGCAGACCAAGATTTTTATGATGCGGCCAACTATGAGTTAGATTCGGTGTCGTGGGAAAAATCTAAAACCACCGATAAAGAATACAACGGTAAATTAGACTTTTTGAAAGACTATATGCTGGGGAATTATGCTGCTGCATTGAAGTTCGGCGGAAAAATCAGTCAACGTGAAAAAACCAACAATACCGATGAATGGAAATATGAAGATCTCAGTACGTCAAGTTCAGATTTCAATTCAAACAGCCATTATGAACTGGGTCAGTTTGGTCCAACCATTAATAAAAACGCTATTAAAGATAAAATCAGTGGATTAAATCCAAATGATTATGTGGTTGCTGACGGTTCAATCATTAATGACTTTAAGTCGAATGAAGACATACAAGCGGCTTATGTCATGAATACCGTTGATTTGGATCAACTGCGTGTGATTGCAGGCTTACGTTATGAAAATACCAACTTTGAAGCACGTGGTTTTGAGTTCAATGATGATGTGATTACTGCGACTAAATATGAAAATGACTATGATCATTGGTTGCCGAGTTTACATTTGCGTTATCAATTGGCCGATAACGCATACCTCCGTGCCGCTTGGACCAATAGTGTGGTCCGTCCAAGCTTTGCGCAAAGTGCACCAGGTGTCTATATCGATGGTGATGAAGCTGAGTTTGGTAACCCAATGTTAAAGCCTTTAGAGTCTTCTAACTTTGATCTGGGTGTAGAAAAGTATTTTGGCAAAGCCAGTATGGTGGGTTTCTACGCATTTTATAAAGATATCGATAACTTTATTTATAACACCAATATTGCAGGAACAGGGCAATGGGCTGACTTTGATGAAGCTATTACCTATAAAAATGGTAATGAAGCAAAACTGTACGGGATGGAGTTTGCCTACTCACAAAAGTTTGACCATCTAGGAGCGCCTTGGAATGGTTTCTTGCTGGGCTTTAATACGACCTTTAGTAAGTCAGAAGCAGATATTGATTCGATGAAAGATGGCGAACTTCTGAGCCGTCGTATTCATTTACCAAACCAGTCGGATGTGGTGGCGAATGCCATGATTGGTTGGGAAAATGAGCGCTTTGGTGTACGACTTTCAGCAAATTATAAATCGAACTATTTGTATGCATTAGGTGATATCGACACGCCAGAAAAAGACATTTATACCGATGATCAAATCTTCCTTGATTTCAGTAGTCATGTGAATTTATCTAAAAACTTACAATTGAAGTTTGATGTGCAAAACATCACCGATGAAACTTATTACAACTATGCAGGCTCTAAGGCTTATAACGCTCAATATGAAGAATATGGCCCAGCATACAAACTTGCACTGACCTACACCCACTTTTAAGTCGAATTAAATTTAGTTCTCAGGTTTGCTCAGCAGAAGCAGACCTGAGTTTCCTTGCCCAATTTTGAGTGTCTCTATGAAATTTTCATCTTTTAAATTGTCTGCTTTAAGCAGTTGCTTACTGTTACTAGCAGCATGTAGTCAACACAGTATGCCTCAGCCTACGCAGAGTAGCCAGTTGTTAAGCCCAGTTGAAATACCAATAGATCAGCCCATGGCAGCGAAGTTGCAATTACGTGAAGTCGACATGAATGGGGCGAAAACTGAGGATGTGCAATGGTTAACCTTGAGTGCATGGCCTGAAGTTGCCGCACTGTTGAGCAGTAAAAATAAAGGGCTACAAATTTTAGATGATCAACAAAATGTACTACATCAAATTCAAGGTCAGTTTGGGCGTTTTGATTATCGGATTGGTTCGGAGCGTTTATTGATTGCTGCGTCAAATGTGCAACAACAGCAAATTCAACTGATGAGCATGAACTTAAAAAATAAAGCATGGGACAAACCTAGCTTCATTCCAAAGCGTTCATTTAAGTCTGAAGATGTTTGCCTATATACCGATGCTCAAGGGCTGAGTTTTGCTTTTTTAGTGGGTGAAGAGGGGCTTGGTGAGCAATGGTTGGTGGCTCAGCATGAAAAGGCTTTGGTTCAACCACAGTTGGTACGTCGTCTTAGTTTTCCACCTGCCAGCAGTGTATGCAAAGTGAATGATGCCACAGCAGAACTGTTCATTAATGAAGCCAGCGTTGGCGTTTGGGCATATCCAGCTCATTCTGAAGCAGATATGGTGCGTCAACCAGTGGATCTTGTGCAACCTTTCGGTTCGATTCAAGGTTCACCCTCTGCAATTGCGATTGTAGATGATCATATTGCTGTACTCGATGCAGAAAAACCTTTGCTTTATCGTTATCAAAAGCAAAATAAGCAATGGAAAGCACAGCCACCCTTACAACTAGACACGGTGAAAGAAGCAGAGACTTTGAGTGTTCAAGGTAATTTAACCGATAAATCCTTGCTGATTTTAGATGATAAAACCGTGAAAGTGACAGATGTGGAATGGGAAACTCACCCCCAGATCAAAACCCAAAATATCATCACTATTCCAGCAGAAGTGCAGACGGAGGGTGTGCCAAGTACAGGTGACGCGGCTGATGATCCTGCGATTTGGCATAACGCTGCACAGCCGAGTCAGTCCCGTATTTTAGCGACAGATAAACAAGGTGGTCTACAGGTTAACGACTTACAGGGCAAAACTGTGCAGTACTTGCCAGTAGGGCGATTGAATAATGTCGATGTACGCCACGGTTTTAAATGGGGCAATCAGACAGTCGATTTGGCGGTGGCATCGAACCGAGATCATAACAGCCTGCATCTCTTTGCGATTCAACCCAAAACGGGCAAGGTTTCTGTGCTTGGCGAGTTAGCAACCACATTGGATGATATTTATGGCATTTGCATGTACCGCGACGCTCAAGGGGAAATTTATGCCATTCCCAACGATAAAAACGGGACTTTTGTTCAATACCATATTACGGCTGCACAACAAAAATTACGGGCTGAAGAAGTACAACGTTTTTCAGTGAAAACACAACCGGAAGGCTGTGTCGTAGACGATATCACAGGGCGTATTTTCTTGGGTGAAGAAGATGTCGCGGTGTGGGTAAAAGATCTCAACCGAAAAACTCAGCTTCCTATGCAGCAGGTGATTGGTGTAGGAGAGGTGATGCATGATGACATTGAGGGGATGGGACTTTATCACGGCAAAAACCAAAGTTATTTGGTGGTTTCAAGCCAAGGCAATGACAGCTTTGTGGTACTTGATGCCGCTGCACCTTACATGGTTCGTGGCGCATTTCGTATAGGCATCAATACCGACAAAGGCATTGACGCTGTGTCTGAAACAGATGGACTAGATGTGAGTTCCCTAGATTTTGGTGGCAAATGGAAGCAAGGCATGTTGGTGGTGCAAGATGGACGTAAACGGATGCCTGAAACCAATCAGAACTTTAAATATGTGCCGTGGGAAAAAATCGCTCAAGCCCTGCATTTGGACTAAATAGCGCTTTAGTACATAGGCTGGGGCAAAGAGTCACAGCCCATTTTAAAAATATACATGTACTGCACCATGCAGTAAAAAATTGGAGTGCGTTATGCAAGCAACAATGGATCAAATGTCGGTTTGGATGTTGATTAGCCATGCCAGTGTGTTGGTGAAAGTAGTGATGTTGATTTTGGTTTTATCCTCAGTAGTAAGTTGGTATTTAATCGTGCGTCAGGGTATGTTACTTCGTGGACAAGAGCAGCTTTGGAACCGCTTTTTAAAGAATTTTAGACAGCAAAAAGATCTCAATCTTTTACAGCAAGATTACCAACAGCCTGAACAACAGAAAGGCGTAGTCAGCATTTTTCAACATGGGGTGGATGAATACCATCAATTGATCAAAGATGAGCAACTCACTACAAGTGATGTGATTGATGGGGTAGAACGTCGTTTGCTCAGCAGCATCAGTGAAGAAGAAGAAAAGCTTCAGCAAAATCTGACCTTTCTTGCAACAGTCGGTTCAGTCAGCCCGTATATAGGCTTATTTGGAACGGTCTGGGGCATTATGAATGCGTTTATTGGACTGTCTGCCGTTGAACAGGCAACCCTAAATACAGTTGCGCCTGGGATTGCAGAAGCGCTGATTGCAACAGCCATTGGTTTATTTGCCGCTATTCCTGCGGTCGTGGCGTATAACCGCTTTTCGGCACGTGCTGACAAGCTTTCCAGTCGTTATTACGGTTTTGCCAATGAGTTGCAAACGCGTATTTATCGTTTGTTGGGGCACACTGAGCGCGCTTCGCGTTAAGGAGCAACAGCCATGATTAAGCGTCCTCAAAAATTAAAACCCAATGCTGAAATGAATGTGGTTCCTTATATTGATGTCATGTTGGTGCTATTGGTGATTTTTATGGTGACTGCACCGATGTTGACACAAGGCATTCAAATTGATTTGCCTAAAGTGGATGCCAATGTCATGCCCGCGTCACAACAGCAGCGTATTGTGACCTTATCTATTCAAGCCAATGGTCAGTATTACTGGAATATTGGTTCGGAAGTGAATACTGAGAAAGTTACGGATCAGGCCATTGATTTAGCCAGTATGCAACAAAAGCTCGTTCCGATTATTCAAAAAGATAAAAGCCTACAGTTTTATGTGCGTGCCGATCAGGATGCCGATTATCAACTGGTTGCACAGGCCATAGCATCCTTGCAAAAAAGTGGGGTAACGAACTTGGGGCTAGTGACAGAGGAACCACAATCATGATGACAACCGTTTCCAAAATTAGGTTTCGTGATCAAGGTCTAGCGCTTTCGGTCACGGCTGGATTGCATATTGCGCTAATTGCATGGTTATGTACGGTTGAGATGCATGAAACATTGGCGGAACCCAAGCCGAAAACCATTCAATTACAATTTGTGCAAATACCACCTCCTGCCAAACAGCAACCACAACCTAAAAAGCCTGAACTGATAGTCGAAGAAAAACTGCTACATGAGCCTGTCCCAAAAAAACAGATTGTGAAACCTGCTGAAGTTCAACCGAAAACCACCAAGAAGTTTGTAGAATCACAGAGCAACAAAATTGTACCTACAGCGGCTAAACCGACACAGCAAGTCATGACAGAAAAGCAAACGGCAGCAGCTGAATCTCAGAAAACAGTAGATACGCAGTCTCAAGCGGATATACCAACTCAGACCAAGACCCAGAAATCAGTAGAACCTAAAGCACAAACTCATCCTGAAACATTTGATGTTAAAAATTATCAACCTGTTACAAAAATAGCACCAGCCTATCCTGAACAAGCTTTGGATCGTAAACTTGAGGGGGATTGTACGGTGGTGTATAGCGTGAACGAAAAAGGACGGGTAGAAAATCCAAAAGCACAAGGCGATTGTCACCCGATGTTTGTACGACCTTCGATTCAGGCTGCACTTAATTTTAAGTATCAGCCGAGATTAGTCGATGGCAAACCGACCAGTGTGTCAAATGTTAAAAATACCTTCCAATATCGTATTGAAAGTTAATTTTATTCCGTGGGCGCCATAAATTCTCCTTTAAGCTCTTTTCATTTCTATATTTTTCAATTGCTCGTACTCTTCTTGCCGATAATATTTAGTAGTAAATTCAATATACTATACGATTACATGGTTATTTCTGCTCAAAAAAACAGTAAAAATATCATAGAAGCTATCTTATGGAAGCTATGTACGGGTGCGACATGGCATGATATTCCTCAAGAGCTCTGTCCTTTGCAAACTGCTTACAATCGATTTCATCGCATGCGTCCGCTGAATCCCATACCAATTTTTAATTCGGTTCAGGTTTCCAGCGGTGTGGCAGCAATTCTTCAATTTGGGTGACTTTGTGTGTCGGCAGTCTTTGCAGCACATCACTTAAATAGGCATACGGATCCAAGCCATTCAGCTTTGCTGACTGGATTAAAGTCATGATATTCGCCGCTCGCTGACCGCTGCGCAGCGAGCCAGCAAACAGCCAGTTCTTACGTCCCAAGGCCCAGGGGCGCATTTAGTTCTCAATCCCTTGCGCAGCAATGCTGCTCATATCTATAGGCAAATTGCCATCATCCAGATAGCGGCAGAGTGCCTGCCAACGTTTTAGGCTGTAATTGATCGCCTTGGCAGTTGGAGAACTCGATGGCACCGTCAGATAATGTTGGTTGAGCCATTCATACAGTTGTTGCATCACCGGTTGACTATACTTTTGCCGATATTCGCGGCGATGTTCTGCTGTACCATCGGTCTTTTTCCTGAGTTCGGCTTCTATCGCATACAGTTTCTGAATCAGCACTAATGCCTGTTCAGCAACCTGACTTTTCCCAGTTACATGCAGTTCATGGAATTTACGACGTGCATGTGCCATGCAGCCCACCTCAATGACCGGGCCTGATTTAAAGCGTGCTTTATAACCACTGTAATCATCACAAACCAGATGACCCTGCCAGTCTTTCAGGAACTCTTCAGCATGCTGGCCAGAACGGCTATCCTGGAAGTCATAGATCACCGCCTTGATCCTAGACAGTATCGTGGACAACAAATCCCTCTAAATTCTTAAAATATTTCTGTTCAAAGGCTTCTGGGCTTAACCAGCCGTTTGCGGAATGCCTTCTGACCCGATTGTAATAAATCTCAATATAGTCAAACAAGACAATATTCGCTTCTTTTCGAGTGGCAAACACACTGCCATGGACCACATGACCTTTCGATGTATGAAAGAAGCTTTCGGTCACTGCATTATCCCAACAGTTTCCCCTGCGTGACATACTTTGAACGCAGTTATTCGTCAATAATAGCGCCCTAAAATCACGACTACAGTACTGTGAGCCTTGGTCCGAATGCACCCCCATTGGATACCCCTGACGAGCCATTGCATAATGAAACGCATCACACACCAATTGACGGTCTATTCGATGGCTAGTTTGCCAACCGACAATACGACGGCTGAATAGATCCAGCATCACACATAAATACAGCCAACCTTGCTTAGTACGGATATAGGTAATATCCGTTGTCCAGATCTTATTGGGTTCATTGACCGTAAATTGACGATCCAACAAGTTAGGCGCTGTAGGCAAACGATGGTTTGAATCAGTCGTATGCTTGTATTTACGTGCAATCCTGCTACGTAAACCAAGCTTTTTAAGCATTCTTCCAACGGTTCGTTCGTTCATGCTGTAACCTAAATCATGCATGTCATGTACCAATGAAGGTGCACCCAATCGTGCATGATGCTGCCAATATACGGCTTTTAAATCATTATATTTCTGCGCTGGATTGGCCTGGCGTTTTCGCCAGGCATAATAGCCTGAAGTGCTGACACCCAGGCATTTACAGGCAGAAGATACAGTGACTTCATTCACATCCAGATCTTGAATTACCGTGTACTTTTCTTGGCATGATCTGTCAGAAAGTACACATGCGCTTTTTTTAAGATGTCATTGGCTTCCTTGAGCTGTTTGACTTCTTTCTCTAATTCCACGATCCGCTGTTGTTCTGGTGAAAGTTGACGTTTGCTTGAACCCACTGGATTGGCTTCACGAATCCATTTGTCTAAGGTTGAATAACCCACACCTAATTTCTGGGCGATTGCAGCTATAGCTTCGTGGGAGTTTGAAAGTGCATAATCAATCGCTTGCTGTTTAAATTCAGGACTAAAACGTTTAGCCATTTCTTGAGTCTCCAAAGATTAAAGTTACGTTATCTTTAGAGGGACGTGCTGTCCATTATTTTGGCTAGGTTCAGAACGATGATTTTTTATTAAGGATTTTGACACAAAATTTGGCACAAACGTTAAAGCCTAATAGATTCTAACGTATTATAATTTATTGAAAAATAATGAATTAGAATTTAATAGAATCTATTAATGTTATTTTTGTAGAGTTCGAATCTCACCGCTTCCGCCAAATATTTAAATAAGCCCTTGTTTTTACAAGGGCTTATTTTTTATCTATGTGTTTACCCCTCAACCTACCCCTCATCAAACTTTGGATTGAGTCGAATGATTTAGTACTCCATAGGATACGAACAATGAGTAATGATCTGTACTTTCAGTGTAAGCTTTAAAGATCATAGCGTAATAAAGAAAGCCAAATTTCATACCTATTTTCGTTAATATTAGGATATATAGTTATCAACATCATCAACAATTTTAGGTTGGAGTGTTGAGACGGGTATTTTTGACTGTTTAGGTGTTTCATTCTTTTTTTCGATTTTTTTCCTGTTTTCTACTGGTCTTTTGTCAAAGTTTCTTTTATTCCATGTGCTTTGTATTTTTTCTAAAACCTTAGAATATGCTTTTGAATCAATAAAAAACCAAAAGTTTAATTGTAAAAGCACTAGTTCTTTTTTTTCTTCTAAGGTGATTGGTATATAAGGAAACTGTGTTTTTTTATCAAGGTAATTGTATAGCCATTCAATAAAGGTCTTATTTGATATCTTTTTATTGATAATGATATGTGATATTTTTTGTATTTCATCATAATATTCTATTATTACTTTTAAGTCATTAATAAATTCTAAAGGTAGGGATATAAGTTTATGTTTACTAAAATTTAAAATAATTTCTTTATTAGCCTGAATGATGGGGTTTTTAAAAAATTCTTTATTTTGAAGCGAAGGGAGTTTCTGGTAGAGATCACACTTGTAATTGTAATCTCCAGACAAAAAAATATTTATTTCTAATCGAATTTTCCTTAAATTGGATATATGGTTTTGAGTAGTAGCTAAATAAAAAATAGCAAAATTTTTATCATTATTTATTAGGGTTAATAATCTTTTTGATGTGTGCTGAATTAGCAGGAGACTTTCACTTGGGAGATTCTAGGCAGCTAACCGATAAAAGTCTTCTGCATTTGATTTG